>DATGQJ010000124.1:0-13415 GCA_035304265.1 Oceanobacillus sp. | reverse complement strand
GAGCTAGAGCGTATCTGGAAATCGGACGTTGCGTCGGTTAGCTGGGCGCACACACAGGTGCGCCTACAAGACCCGTTTGTTGGTAGGGGCAGACCTGCGTGTCTGCCCTGCGCTTACCCGCGTTTCTTCTTCCGCAGAGATTTTTCGACACGCTCTCATGCAATGGGGGGATACTGAGTTATCCCCCTTGGGTGAGCAGCAGTTGTTTGCGGCTATCGAGCTTCAATTGCGGCGCGGCGTCTTTGAACCACATGAGCAGGAATTGCGCGGTCACTTGCACCGCATCGGCGAGGATTTCGGGAATCAACTCGCCGACTCGCTGTTCCCAGATTGAGTCGTCCTGTGCCGCCTCATCATAGTTCTGCGTCCACCGTGCTTTGCATAGCCGGGCAAAGTAGCGATCTTTGCTCAGACGTGCGACGTTGTGAATGAAACTGACAAGGCTCGTCTCTGGAATCAGCGGCGCGTAGACGGTTGGCGCATCAATGCGATCCAGCGTGTTTTTCACGTAGCGCTCGAAATCGGTGTGATAGCCGAAGCTCTGGGAATGTGCCCACGTGAAGTTCGCGGCGTGCATCGGTTGGGTGAGGTCGGTGACGTAATGCAGCGCAAGCCCAAGCGCGTACCCCGCATCGTCCCAGAGTTTGCGTCGCAGATCACGCAGCGATTGGTGGTAAAATCGCCATCCCTCGCTCAACGCGGTTGGCGTGGTTTGCCCGACCCAGTTGGTGCGGCTATCCGGGTCATAGAAGTGACTTTTCCACGTCGGCACTGCCCCCCAGAGCGAGCCGTTGTACGGCGCTTTCTTGTCGGCATCCCACAACCCCTGAATGAGCGAATCGCGGAACGCATTGTTCGAGACCCCATTCTGCGGCTGAATCAGGTTCGCGAGCTGCTGCCCGGCGATTCCTTCGCCCTCAAGCAGTTCAGCCGCCCGAAACAGCAGCCACAGGTGGGTATTTTGGGCGGTATCGAACGGGTCTGTCGTATCCGTTTCCCAGCCTGTAGGCACGTAAAAGTGCATCCGAATCGCATTGTTGAAGGGTAAAGCCGCATTCCAGTTCACCCTCAGTCCGGTGCGTGAAATCACGATTCCCATTGCGGCATTCCCCTCATACTCTTAACCATCACCATAGGTTGATTCGGCTTCTACCGGAAACCGTTCAAAATTGGTTGCAGGTCGTCTCGTGTATGTACGATTCCATCGGTACTCCGGTTTCGTAATGGAATGGATCGATTATTTTTCCAGCCGTACATCCACCCCGATCTCGTCCGGAAGAATCTCGCACTTCCCAAACTTGCTTTTGGCGACGAATTCCATGAACTGGTCTTGCGTGTATGCCTGCTTGACGAGCATAAACTTAAATGCCCATTTCGTCATCAGTTTGTTGATGCCACTGACACCCATCTCGTTCACGTGGTGGTTGATGGCTTCCATCGAAACGTCCCCACGCAGATCGACGATAGAAGCCTTCCCGCCGGGTTTCAGCACGCGATACATTTCGTTCAACGCCTCTACCGGCGCGGCGAAATTCTTGAAAGCGGCGCGGCAGTAAATGAAATCGAAGCTGTCGTCTGCGAATGGCATTTGCGCCACATCGCCATGCTGAAAATCAATATCTACCCTTGCTTCCTTCGCATTCGCGCGAGCAATATCCACGAACGTTGTGCTAATGTCCAATCCGGTTATCTGGTATCTGCCCAGCTTTGCAAGCTCAATCGCCGTAAATCCCGGTCCCGGCGCAACTTCGAGAATGCTTGCGCCTTCTGCCACCAGCCCTGCGATTTTCTTTGCATCGGCTTTATAGTCTGCAAGGTTTTTGCGTGTGTTCTTCGCATACCAGGTCGCAATCGGACCTTCCATGCCCATACCCTTCTTGTGTCCTCTTGCGGTTTGTGCAGCCATCTTCCCTTCCCTTTCTACCTGACGATAGGCGTGTTGAACCTGAGCCACGTGGACTACTTTCCGCTGGCTGAATTGAGTCGGGTTTTGCTTATTTACCGATCCGAAGCGTTATCTGACAGGAACTTGCGGAGCATTTCGTTGTTCCACGTCAGCCGTTCTGTGCGCAGATCATCAATGATCGAGCGAACCCATTCCAATTCTGCCACATAGGTGGCACGCAGCAGTTCTTCCTCAAGCAGAACCAGTCGAGGCAAAGATTGCAGATAGTGCTGCATTTCCGAGTCGAGGGTTGTCAGCATTTCGGCAAGCGCTGTCTCGCGCTTTTCGAGTTGGCGCAGCGCATCGTCAGGGGTGAGCAGCGGCAAAAACGAGATAGCGGCTGGAAATTCGGGAAATTCGGCGGTTGGTGTGGACAGCATATCCCGCAGCCACTGCTCGATGGTTTGTTGTCCCCTGTCGGTCAGTGCATAAATCGTGCGTTCAGGGCGGTTTTCATCTTGCACAGTCTCTTTGACCGTAATCAAGCCTGCCTTTTCCAGTTGGCTGATGGTTTGGTAGAGACTCGCCCGTCGCTGAACGTTGATCACCTTATCTTTGCCGCGTTCCTTGATAAGCTGCTGCATTCGATAGGGGTGCATCGGCGCTTCGTAGAGAAGCCCTAATACTGCCAGTGCCAGAGGTGAGCGATTGAATGTCCGTGCCATAGTCTTTATTTTACTAGTATTTTTATGTCTATGTCAAGCACTTGTTTTGACCCTTATCTTTTGCAGCTTTTTTACATCCGATGATTGTGAGTTTTTCGAAAAGACATATAATGACGCGAAAGACCAATTTACCTAAATTTCATAGGAAGGAATGCGTATGAGATTGCTCGTGATTATCGCAGCGCTGTTGATTCTGTGCGTCTTCCCTGCGCTGGCACAGGAATCAGGGGGTATAGTTCAGGTTGCCAACAATCCGACTCTGGGACCAATCCTCGTCGCTCCTAATGGAATGACACTGTATACCTTCAACAATGATCAACCGGGCGTGAGCAACTGTGTGGGGCAATGTCTTGAATTATGGCCCGCCTATACCGTCGATGCAACCGCCTCACTGGAGCCTGCGCCGGGCGTTCCGGGCACGATCAGCGTGATTGTGCAGGCGGATGGCTTGCTCCACGTGACCTATGACGATAGACCGCTGTATTTCTATTCCAGCGATACTGCACCGGGCGATGTCAATGGGCAGGGTGTCGGTGACGTGTGGTTCGTCGTCCCTGTCGAAGTTGCCGCACAGCCCGTTGTTTCTGAATATCTGCTGGATGTCGGCGTACACCCCGAACTCGGCTCGATTCTGACCGCATCCAACGGCATGACGCTCTATACCTTTGCCAACGACGCGCCGAGCGCCAGCAACTGCGTGGGGCAGTGTGTGGCACTGTGGCCCCCCTACACCGTCGATGCGGCGGCGAACATGACCGCTGCGCCGGGAATTTCAGGGACGATCTCGACCATCATCCGTTCCGATGGACTGACGCAGACGGTTCTTGATGGCAAACCGCTGTACTTCTATTCAGGCGATACCGAGCCGGGTGACGCGACCGGACAGGGCGTCGGCAACGTGTGGTTCACTGTTCCTCTGGATGTCGTGCGCGTTGGCGGCACACCGGAGCGCCCGCTGCTGGTGAACGCAGACGGCATGACTCTGTATACCTTCGCCAATGACGAACCCAACTGGAGCAACTGCATCGGTGACTGCATCAACAACTGGCCCCCGCTGCTTGCCAGCGGCACAGATGCCCCGGTCATTTCGTCGGCTGGCATTGAGGACGCGCTTGGTTCGACGCTTCGTGCCGACAATACCTATCAGGTGACGTTTAATGGTCGCCCGTTGTATACCTTCGTGAATGACACGGCTCCCGGCGACACCAACGGCGACGGGGCTGGCGGCGTATGGTCGGTTGTACCGGTGACGCCGGTTGCCCGACTTGGCGGAAATCAGACGCTTGGTACGTTTGCCGTCGATACGAACTTCCGCACGCTCTACGTGTTCGCCAACGATACTGAAGGCGTGAGCAACTGCGTGGACGCCTGTACTCAGAACTGGCCCCCCCTGACCGTTCCCGCCGGAACGTCGGTTGTCGCACAGGGGTACTTGCCCGGTACACTGGGCACGATCCAGCGCCCTGATGGAACCACGCAAGTCACCCATGACGGGCGACCCCTCTATACCTTCGCCAACGATGCCGCGCCCGGAGATGCCAACGGCAACGGTGCAGGCGGAGTCTGGTCGATTGTCGCCTTCGATATTCCTTTCGAACCGCCCGCAACTTGCACAGTGACGCCTGTGAACAACGTTGCCAATCTGCGGCAAGCGCCGACTACCGCCAGCGCCAGCCCGCGCAGCGTCAACTTTGGCGAAGTGCTGACGGTTGACGGACAAACACTCTCCGAAGGTTTCGTCTGGTGGCGGCTGACCAGCGGTGAGTGGGTACGCTCGGACGTGGTTTCGGAAGTGACGCCGTGCGCT
The DNA here is from genome assembly GCA_035304265.1 of Oceanobacillus sp. Classification (GTDB taxonomy): domain Bacteria; phylum Chloroflexota; class Anaerolineae; order Aggregatilineales; family Phototrophicaceae; genus Flexifilum. Next base: position 8,998 of record DATGQJ010000124.1, on the reverse strand, counting down.
GGCGTGCCGTCAATCGGTGGTGGTACGTTCGCACCTGCTGCAACTCAGGAAGCCGGAGCGCCGCCTCCTCCAGCCACGACACCGGACGTTGTGCCGCCTGTGGCAACTCAGGAAGTTATCGCGCCAGCCAGTACGCCGGAAGTCGGCGGGTAGACGCGAAGTCGATTTCGTATATGTATGAAGGGGCGATGTTCGCCCCTTCATGAACAATAGAATTATTTGCAGCCTTTCGTGGTGAACTTGGACGGGATTTTACTTCACACAAAGGAAGACTGGCGTTGAACTATCTAAATCCCCCCGGCTTTCTTGGCACCGGCGCGAGTTTGCTGGCAGACGTAACCCTGCTGGCATACATCCTCTTGATCCTCCCCGCGATGGTGGCGGGGTTCTACTTTGCGCGGTCTGGCAAGCACCGCCCACATCACCGGAACATCATGATCGCCATTGTGCTGATCAACTGGGTGTTCATCGTGTGGGTGATGCTGGCGGCACTGACCTTTGACGTGACGCCCAATATCGGCGAGGAACCGAGCAACGCGCGTTATTTGTTCCCCGCGATTCACGGGGCGCTTGGCTTAACGGCGCAATTGCTGGGTACGTATGTCGTCTTTCGGATGCTGCGTGAAGATACGCAGGTGGCTGCCGCGAAGCGACGCGGCGAAACCGAGTTGAGCAAATACTGGTTCAAGAGCGCTAAACCCGTCATGCGGCTTGTGCTGGTGTTGTGGTTTGTCACAGCAGCGCTTGGCATTACCAGCTATTTGATTCGCTACGAGGTCGTTTCGGTTGCTGCTGGCGGCGCTGCGCCCCCTGTCGCTACTGAGGAAGTTGTCGCTACTGCGGAAGCAGCCGCGCCCGCCGAAACACCGGATGTCGAGCCTGTTGAAACCGAAGAAGTTGCCGAACCCGTCGAAACCCCGGAAGTCGAAGACGACGATGACGATGGTGATGACAACGAACCTGTCGGGACTCCTGAAGTCGAGGATGACGACGATGATGGTGATCGCCAACCTGTCGAAACGCCGGAAATTGAGGAACCGACTCAGGTAGCACAGGTGCTCTCGCCCGCCGAAACACCGGAAGTGGCGGCTCCTGTCAGCACGCAGGAAGCGGTTCAGCCGACGGCAACCTCGACGCGCCGTCCGACCAGTACGTTAGCGCCGCGTGCAACGCCGACGCAGCCAGCAGGCGAACCGCTGGTGATGCTTGGCGGCAATGATCAATTGGGTGCTTTCCTCGTCGATCCTGAGGGGAGAACGCTGTACGTGTATGCCAACGACGAACCCGGTTGGAGCAACTGCACAGGGACATGCCTCAACAACTGGGAAGTGTACGCCGTCGATCCGGATACGCCGCTGGTGGTCGGTCCGGGGCTGGACGGTGAACTGGGCTTGTCGGAACGGGCGGACGGCACGTATCAGGTGACGTACAACGATCAACCGCTGTACTACTTCTCACTGGATCGTAATCCGGGGGATGCGATTGGCAACGGTGCGGGGAACGTCTGGTCGGTAGTGGAAATCGACTTATAAAGTCCTGCGTTGCAGGTCATTGCAGGTGAAAGTTAGAAGTCGGTTTGGAACATTCGAACCGACTTCTAACTTTTCTGAAGTAAGATTTATTACCCCGGATACCAGATGATGCGCGGATCGTCCGGGGTACGTTGATATGTCCACGCAGAATCGATCATCTTCTTCAGGTCGTATTCGGGTCGCCAACCAAGTAGAAACTTTGCCTTCGTGTTATCCAGCCACGTTGAATGAAATTCGGTTTTCACGCCGACGGTGGGGATACCGTATTTTTCCGTCAGGTACTTGCCCAATTCGCCGTAATCGACGGGTTCATCCATGCAGATGTTGAACAACTGCTGCCTCGCTTTGGGGTGGTCAATCGCGCATAGAATCGCGCTCACGAGGTCTTCGACGTGGACGAAATTGCGCTTGACGGGTTTGCCTTCCGCATCGAGCATGAGGGCAGCCGCGCCCTGTTTCACGTATTCGTCGGCTTTTTCCGCGCCGACGTAATTGCGCCAGATAATGCCGCCAAATACGTCCTCTCCAAAAGAAGTCTGATATTTGAAATCGTCTTTTTCCATGATCCACGGGGCGCGTAAGCAGCAGCCGTTCAGGTCGTACTGGATGTAGTATTGTTCCAGCATCACTTCTTCCAGCACTTTGGAGAGGGCATAACAGCCGGGATAGGCGCTGTGTTTCTGGGTTTCCGTCACGGGGATGGGGTGGGGGTAAACACAGTGTCCCATGCCCGCGTCGCCGCCGATGAGAATGAACTGCTGAAAGGTGGGACTGAGGCGTGAGGCTTCCAACAGCCAGAACATGCCTTTGATCGCCACGTCCATGATCTGGTCGGGCGTCTCTTTGCAGGTCGCCAGATGCAGCACGTGGGTCACGCCGTCCATCGCGCGATCTACGACTTCTCTCTCGGAGATTGAGCCATGCGCGATTTCAAGCCGATCACGAGGGTCGAGGGTGCGGTTGTGGCACAGGGCGCGTACCGTAAAGTCGTTAAAACGCTCATCTTCAAACAGCCGCCGGATGAACGTTTGCCCGACCTTTCCGGTTGCGCCTGTCACGAGAATGCGTTTAGTCATGAAATCCTCCATGAGATATACGGCGAATCGGTCACGGACGCCACGCCATCTCACCGATCAACACGTGTTCGGTGACAGGCAGTGGAACCCGGTGGGATTCGCCCGTTTCCAACTCGATAATCATCAAATAGGTCGTGAATTCCTCAAGAGAGTACCACTGATCGGCGTAACGTGTCACAGCGGCATAGGCATAATCTTGCGAGGCAGCCACAGTTTCATGGTCGTAAGTGTAAGGGCGCTCGATTTTCGTATGTGGCGGTAGGTCGCCACTCAGCGCCGTGCGTTCGCCCGTTGCCAGATTCACCAGCGCATAATGTGGCTCTGATCCGGCATTGCGGATATAAACCAATAGAAGCCCATCCTGTGTCCACCCTACAGGCGAGATGCCTACCGGAATGCCCATACCGATGCCTGACGGTGCGAGTGTCGCAATGTTTTGTGAGCCGTCTGCGGTGAAAATGTCCGTCATCTGTACTGAGCCACTGCTGCTTCGCGCCTCGCTTATCACAATCAGGTACGTCTCGTCGGGTGACCATGAAAGCAACGTGCCTCTTTCGTAATCCTGCGTGTGCTGCTCACCCGTCTCCATATCGTATATGGTGAACTGGCGCAAAGAACCCAGATAGCTGGTAAAACCGTCATGGAGATTCAGCCGATCCACCACCGCCAGATAACGTCCGCTGCTCGACCATTGAAGCGAATCGCCTGTGCCGACAGCGCGAAGCTCCTGTGAAATCGGGTCATAGAGATAAGCGGTTTCGGTAACGACGGGAGCTATCGTGCTGGGGTCACTTTCCAGCGTCAAGAGCGAAAAAGCCAGTAACGGCGTTCGGATCTCCTGAAAGATCAAAGCAGCCAACAGCGTGACAATGAACAAGCCCATTTTGTGCCAGTGCGTTATGCCGAAGGAAACAGCAGAAAAGTGTATTGGAAAACGGGGCGGCTCACAAATTCCGCGTGCGTCATAGAGACGTTGGACGAGGAACGCCCGACGGAAGATCAAGCGAAATAGGGGAGTCTATGTTAAGATTGCAGAGAAGTTGAGAGGGGAAAATCAGTGATTGATTACAAGAATATCATCACCCTTGAGCCGGATAAGCGAGGTGGCAAACCGTGTATTCGTGGGCTGCGAATTACCGTTTACGATGTGCTCTCGTATCTGGCAGCAGGGATGACGATTGATGAGATCATCAGCGATTTTCCGAGTTTAACCCGCGATGACATCTTAGCCTGTCTCAGCTATGCTGCGGATCGGGAACACCATACCATGCTAATCAGCAGTTGACGTTGATTCCGCATCTTCTGAGTAGCAACTACTGTTTTATATTGTTCTGGGTATCCAATGGAACCCAATTATTCAAACAGAATTATCCTTTCCGCTGCGAATTGAGCCGATACAACATTTCGCCTGCTTTGGGCACAAAGAGGATGCCTTCGTCCTCACGATCTTTCCACTCGTCCGGGTTGATTTCATCGGGGTTTCGATAGCCAAGACTCAAAATCCGGCAGTCCTCGGCGGAGATTTTGCTGGACAGCGTGACGTTGATACGCGCCTTCTCGATACCGTTTTCAAACGTGCCGCTGCCGCGCAGGTGCGTTCCGTGTGCCAGCACGCCAAGCGGAATGTGCTTGAAGCGATCCCACTGTTTGAGATAGTAATCGCGCACGTGATAGCCCGCCTCATAAATGTACTTGCCGTGTACGTGGCTCACGGTGTCCAGATGTGGCGCGTAGACGATCAACTCGCCACCCTCAGCGACGACGGGTTCGAGTTTGTACATGGCTTTCGCGCCCGTCCATAATTCGTCGTACATCGGCGGCGACCACGACAACACGCGCTGATAGGGCTTGTCCACCCAGATAATGTGACGCTCCGAGGACAAATCCGCTGCCGCGTTCCATGCGCTGATGTGATCGCCCACGAATATGCCCGCTAAGCCGTCTTTGACCACGACCACCGCGACCAGCGTGATCGGTGTGGGCACGCATTCCGTCGCCGCGTGAATCATGGCACGAACGGGCGTATCTTTGATGCCGATCATTTCGAGGATGGTGATCAACGCGCCGAGCCAGTGGGTGACGTTGATCATGTCCGGTCCTGAAATGCCGGGGAAGAGATATTTCGCGCCGCCGCTGAAGCCCGCCACTTCATGCGGAAAAACCGGACCAAGAATGATCAGGTGATCGTAGTCGTGGATGCGACGGTTGATGCGAATGTCCACGTCGCCGCCCAACGACGGATGCCACACGTCGCCTGCCAACTGCTGAATCTGATCTTTGGTCATTGTGCCGATGGTGGAGAGCGCGTTCGGGTCGTTCCATGCGTGGTTGAGCAGCCCGACGTGCTTGTAGGTGGTGGTGCGTTCTTCGGCGGTGATTCCAACCACTCGCAGAATTGCCTCGTCACTCATCGGCGGGTGAGTTCCGAGCGCGACCATGAAATCAAGCTGTTTGGCGTCGTGCAGCACTTCTACCGCGTGGCGAAACAGCAGGGGCAGGGGGATAGTGCGGGTGTGATCAGGGATCAGCACCAGCACTTTCGCCCCCGCAAAGTTTCCACCTAAGCCGCGTTCCAGCGTTTCGCGGATGGTGTTTTCGTCCAACAGTTGATGCTGCGGCGCGACAGCCTGCGCGATGATGGTCACGATTACACTCCGGTAAAAGCACTAAAACCGCCGTCCACAGGCACAACCACGCCTGTGACGAAGCGGGATGCGTCGGAAGCCAGCCAGATCAACGTGCCAACCAGATCGTCCGGTTCGCCGAAGCGTCCCATCGGCGTGTGGTCGATGATGGTTTTACCGCGTGGGGTCAGCTCGCCTGTCTTTTCATCAATCAACAGATAGCGATTCTGCTCACCCAGATAAAAACCGGGCGCGATGGCGTTGACGCGAATGTTGGGGCTGTGTTCCTTTGCCATGTAGGTGGCGAGCCAGAAGGTGAAATTGTTGATGGCGGCTTTCGCACCGGAATAGGCGATCACCCGCGTCATCGGGCGATAGGATGCCATCGAGGAGATGTTGATGATCACGCCGCTGCCCTGTTTGGTCAGCGGTTCGCCGAAGACTTGTGACGGCAGGATGCTGCCCATGAAATTCAGGTCGAATACCCACTGCATCACGTCCTGCGGCAGATCGAAGAACGTGCGCTGTCCGGGAACGGCGGTTGCTTCCGGGCGATTGCCTCCCGCGCCGTTGAGCAGAATATCCACCCGCCCGAAACGCGCGAGCACGGTTTCCGCCGCCGCTTGCAGCGAGGCTTTGTCAAGTACATCGGCACGAATGCCCAGCGCCGTGCCGCCAGATGATTCGATTTCCTTTGCGAGCGCGATTGCATTTTCTTCAGTACGTGCGAGGATAGCGACGGACGCGCCTGCTTTCGCCAATCCTTTGCACATGGCAGAGCCGAGCACGCCTGTTCCGCCTGTGACGACGGCAACTTTTCCGGTGAGGTCAAAGAGATTATCAGACATCGGTTACTTCCTGAAGGCGGCAAGGTGACGGTCAAAATGGGTTTTGATGGCGTCTCGGTATTCGGCTTCGTGATCTTTCAGCATGGCGCGGAGTTGATTGCCGTAGGTATCCAGCACCGAGCCGAAGGTGACATGAAGCACCTGACGCGCATCGAACTGGTTGAGCAAATCGGGCAGTTGTGCGTCAGAAAGGTTGGCAGCGGGGGGCACTTTGTCAAGCAGCGCCGAGACGTGATAGGTCACGCGGTCACGCTCGTAACGCTCACGGGCGAAATCCAGCACTTCACGGAACAGCATGGGATTGACCACCGCCATCACCCGCAGCGCCTCAAGGTAGCTCGTGCCTGCGGTCTTGACGTGAACAAGTCCACCCGTGTGCTTGAGCGCCAGCGGGTAAACGCCGAATTTATCCGAGCCAGTGTGGACGCTCAGTTTATAGCTATTGCCGAAATGACGCATGACTGCCGCGTGTCCGGCGATGTTGCGATCCAGTTCATCCAGATCGCCGATGTAATCCACGCCTTTCTCGAATCTGCCGACGAAGCGCGGGGCGAGGCTCTCAAAACTCACACCCAGACGCCGGAGTTCGCTGGCGATGTAGAAATGCTCTTGCAGCGTGGTCGTGGTGTTAGTTTCATCCACCGACATTTCGAGGTCGAAGGATGCTGCGCCTTTTCGCTCACGCAGGTGACGCGCCATCTTCGCGGTGTGGGCAACCGCTTTGCCGTACTTCGCCGCCGCTTTGTAAATCGTGTGATCGTCGAAGTCGAGCGTCAGACCATCGAGGGTGATGCTTTGGGGAAATTGAGCGCGTAAGCCATCCGGTGAGCCTTGCAATTCGTCCCACGGCAGGGCGTTGACCTTCGCCTGCAGGCTGTCGTCGTCAGCGGTTTCGGCGGCATCGTCTACATGGTCGCCGGGGTCGATGGTAAAGAAGGTGTAACCCGCATCCACGAATGGATCGATGTCCGTGACCAGCTTCATGTGATCGGCGTCCGCACCCCACGCTTCGCGCCAGCCGGATTGGAACACGCCCCACATGGCGTCGTCCATCACCTGCTGGGGCGTGCGTCCGGTGCGAGCGTTTTCACGTACCGACTGCTGCGCGAAGATCGGCGCTGCAATCGAACCACGTACTGAGGCGATATGACCGGGTGTGGCAACGCCAAGTCGATCCCCGAAGCCGACGGACGTTTTCAAACCTAACGGCACAGGATTTAACCACGAAAGCCGCTGGCGCAGCGCCTTGGCATTTTCGGGGGAAAGGGGACAGATCAATGCCCCGCTGTCGGCATGGGGTTCACCGCTGAAGCCGGATGCGTCGCCTGTGACTGCCAGCGCCTTTTTGCCCGTGTCTGGCGCTTGCACCATCACGAACGTCGTGCCATCCTGCTCGACAGCGGAGTCTTCCAAAACCTTAAACTCTCCTAGTTTCTGATGAAGCATTGTGTAATCCTATTCGTGGATTTGTGCCAAATGTGACAAGTATAACGCGCAGGTTTAGGTTTTACTCAACACGCCCACTGTAGGGCACGTAGGTTTGCCCATATACATCAAGATAAGGTCTATACACTGGATTCGTGCCAGTTTTCCGTCGCCACAGGTTAAAACCGTGTGGCTACCAGAGGAAAAGTCCGCTAAAGGGACTGGTATCGAGCGCCTAGCTTGTTGGTAGGCGGATGATATGCTGATTTTCCAATTAAAGACGGAGAATATTGTAGGGACAAGATATATCTTGTCCGCCTGATTTTACACCGGATTTCAGGGGAACTGACAGGATGTATCCTGTCCCTACATTTTCCGTATTTAATAATCAACTCGCACTATCGTCTGAAGGCGGACTACAAAACCTCTTTCATGATGGGCAGACACATAGGTCTGCCCCTACGCAATTGCAATCGGATGCACCCACGAGCCGGTTGCGCCCTGAATGCGCAGCGGAGTCACGATCAGCAGGAATTCGTAGATTTGATTTTGTGCCAGTTCTTCCAGATACAGATTTTCCAGATGCGTCACGCCGTTGCGCACCAGCAGCAGTCGATGAACCGGATGATCCATCGGCGGCATGGCTTCGACGGTCATGTTGTCCGCGCCCGCCAGTATCATGCCTTTGTCCAGCAAGCACTGCGCGGCTTCCAAGCCTAGTCCGGCAATAGCATCGGCATAGGCGGGGTTCTGGTCACGGAAATGCTGGTGAAACCCGGTACGGATCAAGACGGCTGTACCGGGGCGCACTTCCGTACCCTGCGCGGTGAGTGTGTCTTCGATGTCCTGCGCGGTGATGCTGTAAGCGTCGGGAAGGACGTTCACGCCTTTTTGAGCCGCTACATCCAACAGTACCGCGCGGGTGATGATCGGCGGCATTTCGGCAATGCTCAGATGCGTCTGCCCCTGATGAGTCACGTTTTCGTCGGCGGGGACACCGCCATAAAGATACACTCGTCCGTTCGGGTCGGGGTTGCCATGCTCATCCCGATGTTCGCCAATGTGACACAGCGCGTCGATGTGGGTTCCGGTGTGCGCGGCGATAGATACCACTTCTGCCGCCGCCGATGCCGGACGCAAATCGTGCAGGTCGCCATGTCGCATTCGGGGCGTGAGCGTGAATGGCGTCATCGGTCCCGGCACGACGATGCCTTCGTAAATGGTGACGGCGAGGCTGTACACGGTGCCGGTTTTGATGAGCGCAATCAGTTCGGGGGTCATGCGCGGGACGGGCAGCGCCCCGTAAGGAGCCATGTGTCCGGGTTGAACGTGGGTTGGCATGGTCAGAGTCTTTCGGTAGCAACGAACTGGTGTAAGCCTAACTTTTCTGAGGCAGCCCTGCAAGCCACCCCCAAGTCCTAAAACGTAGGGACAGCGTGGGGTTGGCGACGCCGATGTGAATGATGAAATGCATATAGAATACAATCATTCGC
>DATGQJ010000123.1:0-5951 GCA_035304265.1 Oceanobacillus sp. | reverse complement strand
AGATTTTGAGTTCGGGGGGCCAAACCACGTGCGACCAACCGACGAACAACACGCCGATCTTCAAGTCGGCAAGTCCATATTCGGCAGCCTGTTCCCGTAAATCTCCAATAAAGTCACGCAAAAAGGCGTAGTTTTGCGCTGCCCACTTCGCGATGCGGCGGCTTTGCGTGGGAATATGCTGCTGTGGGTCGCCCGTCCATTCGGTCACGAGGTCGATCAGCCAGCCGACGTTGAAGCAGATGCCGCGATCACCACTCACGGAAAGCAGCAGCGGCGCGATTCGTTCCAGCAGGGTTTCGATCTGCGGACGCAGGTCGCTGGTGGGATCGAACCACGTTAGATCCATCTCCAGCCAGCGGTCAGTTGGCAGAGTCATTCTTGTCGCTCCCACGCTACGGCAATCAATTCAATATAGTTGAGGGAATGCCTGATAAGGTGAGACATTCCCCCGCAAAACTTATCTTTGCATTTCGGTAAGAATCGTCTCTAAATCGGGCATCGACTGGGTGCCCCCCGCACCAAGCACGCTGAATCCGGCGGCGATACTGGCGAACAACATCCGTCGCTCGTGATGCCAGCCTTGCAGCGTCCCGTAAATAATGCCTGCATCGTAGGTATCGCCTGCGCCGATGCTGTCCACCAGTTCGCCCAGCACCACCGCCGGTTGATGATGTGTGATGCTGTCGGTGTACAGCGTTGATCCCTCAGCCCCTTGTTTGATGATGACCGTGCCGCATCCGGCGTCCAGCATCCGTTTCGCCGCTATCGCCAGATCGCTTTCGGCGGTAATACTGCGGGCTTCGTTCTCGTCGCACAACAGAATATCGACGTAAGGCAGCACGTCTTCGAGCGCGGGCATCCACGGCGGTTGCATGGCAAACAACGGAAACTGCGGGTCGAGCGTCGTGATCAGCCCGCGCTCCCGTGCCATCTTGTAGAGATCGCGCAGCGCCCCGTGCCACGCATCCTTGTAATGCAGATACCCGCCGCTGTGAAGCACCCGCGCATCCAGCAATTTCTCTATTTCTTCCGGCGTGTATTCCAGCGCCCAGAGGGGATGGGTGGGCAAACGGTAGGCGAGCGGGCGCTTGCGACTGCCGAACAGCAGCATATAAACGCCGATCCCACCGAGTGTATCCGGCATCGTTCGCACCAGCGACGTATCGACTCCGGCACGTTGCAATGCCGAGTCGATGAACAATCCCAGCGGATCATCCGGCAGGCAGGAACTCACCCACACCGACAGCCCAAGCCGTGCCAGATTCTGCACCGTATAACCCACCGATCCCGCCGCCGCCATTTCCATGTCGGCAGCGCCATCCCATGTTGGAATCGCCTCCCAATTCGGCGGACCTTCACCGCGTATCAAGAGGTCGATGTTCAGCGGTCCAACTACCGAAACGTCGTGAGCCATAGCAGCCTCCTCATGAGTCCCAATGTGGCTGTTTTTACCTCACGACGGACCAAAATGCTCTAATGGGTATCCTTCGGGAACAACCAGTTCCACACTTTGGCATGGCGGGCAATGTTCGCACGCTGGGTATCCGGGTTGATGTTACCCTGTGCCACCGCGCCCCAGTACGGTAGAAGCTGTCCCGGCAAAATAGAGAGAATCGAGAACAGAATCGGGTCGGTTTCGGGCAAGCGAAACACGTCGTCCACCTGCTCCGCAACCAGTTCATCTTCCTCGCTGATGATGGCAATCGACGGCGACTTGAGCATGTACGTCACCTGTGCAATGTCGCGAAGTTCCTTGTAACCGGGGTCTTCCAGCGGCGCAATCACGATGGTCAGGATGTCCGGTTGGGTCAAGCCGAGCGCACCGTGAATGTGCCGTCCGGGGCACATGGCTTTGGTGGGAATGTGGCTCATTTCGTCGTATTTGAGCGCATACTCTTCCGCCGTGCCCTCGTTCGCGCCGCTGCCAACCACCAGAATTGACCGTACATTTTTGTAGCGGGCGGAAAGGATACGCGCCCGTTCGCTCACCCAGTCGAACATGGCTTCCATTTTGTCGGCGGTGGCGAAAAGCCGCTGGCGCAGATCATTCCAGTCATAGGCGTCGGGTCGGGTCAAAGCCCCGATTTCCAGCGCCAGCCAGATCGACGCACTCAGGCGGGTCGTGTAGTGAAACGTATCCGAGCCGCCGGTGTCGAACCCGCCCGCGCAGACAATCGTGTCGTCGCATTTCTGGGTGATCGGGCTTCCGGCGATACTGGTAAACGCCACCTGATACGCCCCTAACTCTTTCGCCTTTGCCGCCGCGCGGTTGCTGTCTACGGTGCTGCCGCTGCCCGAATAAGCGAAAAATGCGGTGCGTGTGAAATCAATCGGATGACCAAAATTCACGTATTCCAGCGAGTCGATGTCACGAGCATCCCATCGCGCCCACGTCCAGAATGCCGCCGAAGCGGTCTGCGCGACGAACTGCGATGTGCCTAACCCGTGTCCCACCATTCCGGTGAAACCACGTTCGACCAACCGCCGCGCAATCGCCGGAACCACGTCCTGATTCAGCGTGAAGGTATCGCGTAAAGCCTTCGCCTGACTTTGAATATCGCCATAGAGATTGAATGGGTGTTCCGTGCGGGGCTGTGTGCCGAGCGCACGGTACATAATTGGATATTCCCCTGTGCCCTCGATGTGACGCCGGATGTCTCCCTCGATCCCCCACTGCTTGACTCGCTTCCCCGCTTCACGCTTGATGTCTTCCGTCATGCTGTCGTGACTCCTTGTGTAACTGCCTGTGCTTCGCCGAGCGCGTGGCGCAGTACCTCTTCCTGTGTTGCCGTTCGTCCATCCAGTTCGGCGGCGATACGCCCATCACGCATCACAAGGATACGGTGCGCCAGCCCCAGCACTTCGGTAAGTTCAGATGAAATCAGCAGCACCGCGTGCCCCTGTGCTGCTTGCTCCGCGATAAAGTTGTAGAGGTCGAACTTCACGCCAACGTCAATGCCCTGCGTTGGCTCCATCAGAATGAAAACCTGTGGATCAACGGCGAGACATTTTCCTAACGCAACCTTTTGCTGGTTGCCGCCGCTCAGGTAGAGTGCCAGTTGTTCCATACTCGGCGTTTTGATGCCCAGCGCGTCGATCTGTTCCTGTGCGATCTGGCGTTCTTTCGCCGGACTGATAAAACCCAATGGTGCGATTCGCTCCAGCACCGCCAGCGAGATATTGCGCCGAACGCTGAGTTCTTGCAGCAAGCCTTCGGTTTTCCGGTCTTCGGGCAGGTAAATTAATCCACGTGCCAGCGCCCGCCTCGGAGACGGTTTATAAGGTTGATCCTTCAGAGTGATGTAACCGCTGTTGATGCGCAGGTCGCCGTAGAGCGCCTTGCCCAGTTCGGTCTTGCCGCTGCCGGAAAGCCCTGCAACCGCTAGAACCTCACCTTCGTGTAAGCTGAAGCTCACGTCATGCAGTAGCCGATGCACATTCAGACTGACTACACGAAGGACTTCACGATTTCCGGGCTGCCCGCGCTCTGGAAATACGCCTGCCAGCCTGCGCCCGATCATGTCTTCCACCAGCGAATCGCGCGTGACCATCGTGATCGGCTTGGTACTGATGTGCCCGCCGTCGCGTAATACTGTTACCGAGTTAGCAAGCTGGAAAATCTCGTCGAGACGGTGTGAAACGTAGAGGATGGTCACACCTTCCGCCTTGAGCGCCGCGATCACGTTGAACAACGCCGTAACTTCGTGCTGGTTCAGCGCCGACGTTGGCTCATCCATGATCACCAGCTTGCTCTGGTTCAGCAGCGCCCGCGCGATCTCGATGATCTGCTTTTCGCCCACACGCAAATCAGCAACCAGCGCATCAGGACGGATGTGTTCGGCGTTCAAACGCGCCAGCACCGCTGCTGTCTGCTCGCGCATTGCCTTCAGGTCGAGCAATCCAAATGCCGTGCGCAGCTCTTTGCCGAGCAGCAGGTTGTGCATCACACTGCGATCCGGCAGCAAGTTGAAAACCTGATAAATGGTGGAAACGCCCGCCGCCAGCGCCGCCTTCGGGTTGGTCGGGCGATAACGCGCATTGTCCAGCCAGATGTCACCGCTGTCGGGCTGTTCCGCGCCGGACAGAATTTTGATGAGCGTGCTCTTGCCTGCGCCGTTCTCACCGACCAGCGCATGAACGTGCCCGCGCTCGATTTCAAACGACACGTCCTTGAGCGCCTGCACGCCCGGATATGCTTTACTGATGCCTTGCAATCTGAGGAACGTCATAGCCGGAGCGCCCGCAGTCTGTCAAGCGACAATGCCACAATTAAAATCGCGCCAGAAACGATGCGCTGGGTGTAAATGCCGATGCCAAGCAGGATCATGCCGTTGGTAATCGAAGTCAGGAAAATCGCGGCAATCAGTGTATTGACGATCTTGCCTCGCCCTCCGGTCAGACTTGCGCCGCCCAACACGACAGCGGTGAGGATCGGGAACAGAAAATCTGCGCCCAACCCGCCCGTCGCCGTGCCCTGCCGCGCCACCTGCATGATGCCGCCGAACGCTGCCAGCGTCCCCGCCAGCACATACGTGATCAACTTGACGCGGTTGACGTTTACGCCCGAAAGCCACGCCGCTTTGTCGTTGTTGCCGACGGCAAAGACGTGCGCCCCGTAGGTGGTGCGCTGCAAGACAATCGCCGCGACGATGTAGAAGGCGAACATGATCACAACGGGCACGGGAATGACGTTGAAGATCGTCCCAACCGAGAGAAATTCAATCGCATCAATCGGATCGCCCGCAATCGTCCGTCCCTGCGTGATGGTGAACGCCAATCCTTCAAGGATGCTCAACATGCCGAGTGTGGTGATGATGGCGTTGATCTTCAAACGGGTGATGACCAGTCCGTTGATCAACCCGATCAACGCGCCGACGCCCAACCCGATCAGCGCCGCCCACAATGGCTCGACTCCCTGATTGATCATCAGCGCCGCCGTCACCACGCCGGAGAGCGAGAGATTGGACGCCAACGAGAGGTCCATATCACCGAGCAGGATGATGAAGTGTGCGCCAATAGCGACAATGCCGATAATGGACGCCTGACGCAGCACCGTAAACAAATTCTGGGTCGTCGCGAAATTTCGTGTGTTGAGCGCCAGAAACAACGCCCACAATATGAAAATGACGATAAAGCCGTTCTCGCCGAGAAACCCGATCACGCGCCGCGCACGGGCACGCCGTTCCTCGCTTCTTTCAATCACAGGGGTGGTTTCCATAATGGTTCGTTCGTTTCCCGCCTCGCAAAAGCGAGTCCCCTCTCCCTGAGGGAGAGGGGCAAAACACTATTCACCCGCTTCCGGTGTCGCTTCGGGTTCCATCGCCAGCGTTTCCGCCGTAATCAGTGTGACCGGCACGCGAATGTTCTGCGGAATTTCACTGCCCGCCAGCAGCTTGATCGCGGCATTGACCGTCATTTCGCCAGTACGAGCAGGCGATGTATCAATCGTCCCGCGATACATGCCACCTTCGGCGATCAGTTCCTTCGCCGCGGCTTCCGCGTCGATACCCACAATGATGGCATCGTCACGCCCGATGTTTTCGAGCGCCTGCATTGCGCCATATGCGCCCGCGTCGTTGATGCTGACCACCACGTTGATTTCAGGGTGTTCCACCAGCGCCGATTCCATCGACGCCAAGCCATTCTCAGTCGTGCCGCCCAGATAGTTACCCGCGATCACAGCGTCCGGTGCGCCTTCTTCAATCGCTTCACGAATCGCATCGGCACGAATCACCACATTCGCAATGTCGGGGTAATCGAGAATGGCGACAGTTGCCTCACCGTCGAGTTCGTCCACGATCAACTGCGCCGCGTATTCACCCGCCGCATAGCCGAGATCGTAATCCTCGATGCTGATGGTCACGCCGCCGAGGTCTGCCAACTGGCGTCCGGCATACTGCACGATCATCACGCCTTGCTCTGCCGCCGCCTCTAATGCCGACAACACACTT
>DATGQJ010000122.1:0-7454 GCA_035304265.1 Oceanobacillus sp. | reverse complement strand
GCCGCCTTTGGTGCGGTCATAAAAATGCAGGTCGTCTCCCTGTGCGCTCAACGCGCCCCAACTGAATGCCGTACCGCCGCAAATCGAACACGGGCTAAAGTAATAATTTGGGGTGGTCATGGGGATTTCCTCAATTTATTTAGCGCATTCTAGTTTAGCACATCACTGTCCATGCTTTGCCAGATATGCCAAGTGCGTAATGCTTCCTTCGAGAAAAACTTGAACAAACGTGCTAAATCGCACTATACTTCGCGTATATCATACCGGCTCATAAAAGGAGGATGCGCGATGGTGGAACTGTCATGGCAGCAGGTGTTGGCGTTCTGGATGCAGCGACATTTTCTTGAAATACGCGCCGCGCGGGGCGATCTTTCTGCGGTGGTGAGCCGGATTTGTGGCTTGCACGCACAGGTCATGTCATCGGCGGAGTTGGCAGCATGGGCGCGTATTGACGGATTGGATAGCGGCGACGTGACCGATGCGCTCTGGCAAAAGCGTGAACTGGTCAAAATCTGGGCAATGCGCTGGACGCTGCACCTGTTCTCGACAGCCGATTTTCCGCTCTACGTGGCGGCTTTGCGCTCCTTCGGATACTTCCGAAATGAAAGATGGCTCAATGGCGTGGGCATCACGCCGGAGGACATGGAAGCGATCCTTGAGGGCTTTCGGGCGTTCGCGACGATGGACGGCGATGGCATGACCCGCGAACAACTGGCGGACGTACTGGCACAGCACACCGGACGACCTCACCTGCGCGAGAAGTTGCTCGGCAACTGGGGAACGCTGCTCAAGCCGGGAACTTATCAGGGGCATATGGTGTTTGGTCCCAACAAAGGACAAAACGTCACCTTCGTGAGCGCACGTCACTGGCTCGGTGAATTCCCGGAACTCGATACCGATGAGTCGCGGCTGGAAATTCTGCGCCGCTACCTGTATGCCTACGGTCCTGCCGCGCCGAACGACTTCGCCAACTGGTGGGGGATGGCGCGGGCGGATGCGAAGAAGCTCTTTAAGGCGTTGGGCGACGAGTTGATTCCGGTGTCCGTCGAGGGCAGGGAAAGTTGGGCGTTGCGTTCCGACGCCGATACCCTGCAATCCATACAGCCAAGCAATACGGTTCGTCTGCTCCCCGGTTTTGATCCCTACACGCTCGGTTTGCGCCGTGACTGTGAATCGGCGTTGCCCGCTGCACATAAAGGACGGGTTTTCCGGCAGCAGGGTTGGATTTCGGCGGTGGTGCTGGCGGGCGGCTACGTGGTCGGCATCTGGAAACACGAGGTCAAGAAGGCGCGTGTGACCGTCACCGTAGAGCCTTTCGCGCCGTTGTCGCCTGCCGTTCGTGACGCCATCGAGCAAGAAGCGGGGCGACTCGGTGCGTACTTCAACGCCGCGCCGGAAGTCGAGTTCGCTAATTGAAGGTCGGACTAAATCTTTTTCAGAATTGCGGTATCATTGAACAAAAGTTGAACGGTGAAAGAAGGTCAAAAATGGTCGAAGCAGTGATCGAGAAGCAGACCGGCGCGGAGAATGTGGTATGGGATTTGTCCATCTTCTACAGCGGCGTGGATGACCCCAATTTTGAGCGCGATCTGGAACGCACGCAGACAATGGCAGAGGAATATGCCAAGACCTATCGCGGGCGGGTGGCGCAACTCGACGCCGAAGAGATGGTCGATGCCATGGTAGAGCAGGAAAAGATATTGGACTTGGCGGGACGGATCGGCGCGTTCGCCTTTCTCAACTTCGCTACCGATACCACCAATCCTCAGTACGGGGCGCTGGTGCAGCGGGTGCAGGAACAGAGCGCGAAACTCCAGCAAACCCTGCTGTTCTTCGAGTTGGAATGGAAGGCGATGGAGCCAGAGCAGACCGATAAGCTGCTGGCGAACCCCACCCTCAGCACCTACCGTCACGCGCTCGAAAGCGAACTGCGCTACCGACCCTATACCCTGAGCGAAGTTGAAGAACAACTGCTGGTGGAAAAAGCCGTCACCGGACGAAACGCATGGTCACGCTTCTTCACCCAGTTGACCAGCGCCCTGCGCTTCGACTTTGAAGGACAGAAACTCAACCAGTCACAGGTGTTGAACTATCTCTACGATGCTGACCGCGAAGTGCGCCGCAAAGCCGCCGAGTCGGTCACGCAGGGGTTGAACAGCCGCAGCATGGAACTGACCTACATCTTCAACGTGCTGGCGGCGGACAAGGCAAGCGACGACAAACGGCGCGGCTATCCTACATGGATTTCGGCGCGGAATCTCGCCAACGAAGCGCCCGACGAAGTAGTGGACGCGCTGATCAATGCGGTCACGTCGAATTACGAGTTGGTCGCGCGGCATTACAACTTGAAGAAGGTACTGCTCGGTTACGACGAGCTTTACGACTATGATCGCTATGCGCCGCTTCCGATTGAAGCGGCAGAGCGCCAGTTCACGTGGGATGAGGCGCGTGACATCGTGCTGAATGCCTATCGCGCGTTCAGCCCGCGCATGAGCGAAATTGCCGAAATGTTCTTCACTCAGAAGTGGATTCACGCGCCGGTACTGCCCAACAAGCGCGGCGGCGCGTTCAGCAGTCCAACCGTGCCATCGGCAAATCCCTACGTGCTGGTCAATTTCCTCGGCAAATCGCGCGACATCATGACGCTGGCGCACGAACTGGGACACGGCGTACACCAGTGGCTTTCGTCGCAGAACCAGACCTATTTCAACGTCTATACACCGCTGACGACGGCGGAAATGGCGTCTGTGTTCGGCGAAATGCTGGTCTTCAACGACCTGATGAACAAGGAACCCGATCCGGCGGTGCGGCTGTCCATGCTGGCGCAAAAGGTGGAAGACAGCTTTGCCACGATCTTCCGTCAGGTCGCCATGAACCGCTTCGAGGATGGGCTGCACAACTCGCGCCGCAATGAGGGCGAGCTTTCCACCGAGCGCATCAACCAGATTTGGATGGAAACCCAGCGGGCGATGTTTCAGGGCAGCGTGAACCTGCGCGACGATTACGGCATCTGGTGGAGCTATATCGGGCACTTCATCGGCGCACCGGGCTACGTTTACGCCTATGCCTTTGGCGAACTGCTGGTGCTGGCGCTGTTCAATCTCTATAAGCAGCGCGGGGATGTGTTCGTCCCGCAGTATCTTGACGTGCTGGCGGCGGGCGGCAGCGATTACCCGGAGAAGATTCTGTCGAAGGTCGGCGTTGACCTCAGCGATACCTCGTTCTGGAATCAAGGCTTGGAGATTTTGCGTACGCTGATCGAGCAGGAAGAACAGCTTGCCCGCGAGGTCTACCCGGACAAGTTCGGCAAGTAAGCATCAACGCGAAGTCACAAGGAAAATCGCGAATTCTGTAGGGGCGACTCGTGAGTCGCCCCTGCGTTTGTCAGATGGTTGGTATCGCGACAGCCAACCGCACTCAAGGCGGTCATCGTCCGAACACATCTTCCAGCCAGTCGAAGATCACGCCATTGGGTAGCGGCAGATTGTTGAACTGACAATGCGCCTCGCCGCCCTGTTCTCTGGTGAAGATCACCAGCTTTTTCTTCGGGTGTGGAAGCTGCGTGTGACACTCCTGCGCGATTTGCAGCGTCACCGCCGCCTCACCTTCGCCCGCCAGCAGTAAGGTTGGACAGGTGATTTTGCGCGGGTCGGCTTTACCGTGAAAGAAGTAGTCATACGCCTTCCCCATTCGCCGCGCGATGTCCTTTGGATTGAAGCTGATCTTCAGCCCCATGCGCCATACGATCTGATCGAATACGATCCGCGCCAGCGGGTCGTGGCGGTTGTATCCCTGCTGCTGCGCCAGAACCGCGCGGAAGACATTGGGCATCGGCGGATTGGCGATCATGGCTTTGATCCGCGAGTCATGTTGTGCGCCTTTGAAGACGATGTGACCGCCCCAGCTAAACCCGAAGATCGCCAGTCGTTCGCCGTCCACGTCAGGGCGGCGCAGCGCGTAATCCACCGCCGCTTTCACCGGAAATCCCATCTTCGCGCCGAAGTATAAGCCCTTGTCCGGGTTCATTCCCTGACCGGGCAGGTCAACCGTCATGAGGTTAAAACCGCGCTCGGTTCCCGAATTCCCAACCATGAAATAGCAGTCTTCGGCGAAGGTTTCGATGCCGCCAAACACCACTAGTGTCGGGCGCTTTTGCTCACTGCCGTCCGGTTTCCAGAAATAACCGGGCAGTAGATGTCCATCGAAGGGGACTTCGATTCGCTCAATTGGCGGATCAAACAGCGCTGCCGCCTTTTGAAAGCACGATTGCATCTTCTGCCACGTGCTGTCGAAAGCGGGATCGTTCCGCCTCATCACGAACAACGGTGCGCGGTAGTAGGTGCAGGCACGGAGATACGCACGCCGCGCCTGATCTCCGGTTTGTCCCGCCGCTTGTCCCTCGACTTGCTCCGCCAGCGCCAGCCATTCTTGCTGCCAGCTTGCCGCGTCGCCATCTTTGATACGGGCGGCAACCGCGAGGCATTCTTCCGCAGCGCTGCCCTCGTAGACCTCGCGCCCCATCACCCACATCAGGTAGTAGTCCATGTCCTTGTGGTCGAAATGCCGCTTTTCCTGACTACGCTGCGCGATAGAGGTTTGTGCGCTGCTCATGTCCGTTGTCCCTTTCAGACTGATTCGCCCGCGACGTGAAAATTCATAAAATACACAAGGTGAGACTTAGAGAATAATATACAAGGAGAACAACAGGATGAACAGAATTGGTCGTTTCATGCTTTTCCTGCTGTTTGCTGCGCCAATCGGCTACATTGCTGCCCAAACCGAGGAGCTAGAGCCGCGTTATCGCGCAACAATATGGATTGCCCGCTCGACGGATGAAGACGGTGAAGTCTACACCGACTCGGAGACAGGCGAACCACTGGAGGGAACTGAAACCGCCTTTCTGGAATACGAAGATGGTCTGATCATCGTGTGGCCCGGTCCCGATTACGTCTTTACGGGCAATCCTGACGACGGCTTTACCGGAAGCTTTCTGGTGGCTGATCCCGATATTACTGTGACCAGCGAACTCACGTTCGTGGATGAAGACACCCGCTTTGAAGTGCGAAGCGCCGAATTGTTCGGCATGGAACAGGTCGAGTATTTCGTCTACACACGGACGGATGAGGAGATTGAAATCTGGTCGGAAAGCGAACGCAATTTCACCGAAACCACGCTGCTATTTGAATGCTTTGACCGCGATCCGTCGCCGCTCAGCTTCGGCTGGACTGCGCCTGACATCCTGATGCCGATTCGCTTTTACGACGATGGCACTATCGTGATGGACTATCGGGAGTACGTTGGCGGCGAACACCGGGACATTGAAGAACCAGATTCGAATGGGAATGTAACAGTCGTGACCCGAACGCTGGATGTTGGCACGGACAGCATCGGCTTCCGTCTGCACGGCATTATGAACGGGCGCGACGACTGCGAAATGATTTACGAGAGCACGTTTACGCCATTCGATGGTGATTTCGACGCACTGTTTGCCCGCGCCGAGGAAATTGGCGAGGAATAATTCAAAGTGAGGCGACTCGTCGAGTCGCCTCTAACATCCAAACGGCACGGTGATATTGAACGGGGTTCCGAAGTCGAACCCGTCGTAGCGCACCAGCAAATCGCCTGTCACCGGAAGCTGGCTGTTGAAGATCACCGCGTTTTCCACGTAGAGATTCATATAGAAGCGCACGACGGCGTTCTGTGTCGGCGAAATCCACAACTCCTGACTGTTGATCGTGAGCCTGCCGTCGTCGCCCAAGCGCACCGGCGGCAAATTCAAGGCGTCCGGCTCGAAGCGGAAGAGATATGCCTCTTCGCCGTTGATCGTCGCCCGCATTCCGGCGGGGACGGCACGAGTCACGCCGCCAACCAGCCCGCCCGCGTTCAGATCGGCGGCGGTAACGGCGTCGTTGCCGCTGCCCATACAGGTATTCTCCTGCACCAGAAAAGCGTCCGGTCCCAGACGCACCGCCTCATAGGACACGTCCTCTTCCAGCCCGATCAAATCGCCTGAGGTATTAAAGACCACGCGCCGCGCCGACCCAAGCTGGTTGAACCATACCTCAGCGCGTGCTGTTGCCTGTGTTTCGCGCGGCGTGCGCGAAAACACGCCATTGAACTCCAACTGCACCACGTAGCGCCAGCCGGGAAGCTCGTTCAACTGGTTATCCACCAGCGAAAAGCGCGTCACCTCACCGTTGTAGGGCGGCGGGGGCGCGTTCTGGGTCAAGGGGAGCGCCGTCGCAAGGTCTTCGATTGAGGCTTGTGTCGGTACGACGTTTTCAACCACCTGCCCGCGCTGCATGTCACATGCGGAGATCAGGCAGATGACAAGCAGGAGAATCATGAACGATTTCAAAAGCAACTCCGTGAACGACCTTTGTGATCTTGCTGCCTTCGTGGTTCAATACTCTGCGATTGTAACTGAAGCGCAAAATCCGGCAAATGAACCCTTATCCTATTCTCGCTCGCCTTTTCCCCACACGCCCCGCGCCGACCAAGCCGCAGCGCATCGTCCTTGTGCTGCCATGCTGTATCGGCGACGTGGTGCTGGCGACGGCAACCCTTCAGGCATTGCGGCGCGGCTACCCCGACGCACACATTACATGGGCGGTGGGAAGCTGGTCGAAGCCTGCCATCGAACATCACGACCTGCTCGACGCCGTACTCGATACGGGTAAGGAAGCACTGCCGGTGCGTGGGTTATGGCGCTTCGTGCGGCAGTTACGCGACGGGCGTTACGATCTGCTGGTGTCGCTGGTGCGCTCGCCGCTGATGAGCGTCGCCGCGCTGCTCTCCGGCATTCCCCATCGTGCCGGACTGGACAGCGCCGGACGCGGATTTGGCTATACGATTCGCGCGTCCATCGACCCTGATCAACCTCGTCATGAGGCGGATATTTACCTCGACGTTGCCCGCGCCTTGGGCTTGGATACCGAAGGCTGCCGCGCCAACGTCCCTGTCCATGAACAAGATCGGCAGCGCGTGAAAGCGCGACTTGGGGAAATCACAGATTACATCGTCCTCAATCCGGCGGGCGGGCGCAACCCCGGCATGACGATGGACGCCAAGCGCTATCCGCCTCAGAGCCTTGCCGCGCTTGGGGATCGCCTCGCCAAACGGTTGAATGCGGTGATCATCCTGATTGGCGGTCCCGGCGACGAACCATTGGTGCAAGCGACACGGGACGCGCTGTATACGCCTTCTCGCGCCTTCGTGGGAGAACTGTCATTTGGCGAGATCGCGGCGCTGGCGCACGATGCCCGCCTGTATGTGGGTAACGACACCGGATTGACGCATCTCGCGGCGGCAGCAGGCGCGAAGACGGTCATGATCCTCGGACCATCCGACCCTGCCCGCTACGCACCATTTGCACCAGACGCTATCGCCCTGTGGAAGCCGACGATACTGCACCGGCGTGGCGTTGCCTCCGGCACACCAGAAGTATGGGATTG
>DATGQJ010000121.1:0-3862 GCA_035304265.1 Oceanobacillus sp. | reverse complement strand
CGGATTGGCAATTCCCTTACCGGCAATATCCGGCGCACAGCCATGCACAGGCTCGGCAATCGCAACGCCGTCACCCACATTGAGCGAAGGTGCCAGTCCCAAACCACCGCCCCAAGCCGCCGCCATATCCGACAGAATGTCCCCGTAAAGATTAGGCGTGAGGATAACGTCGAAGCGGGTTGGGTCTTTGACCATCCAGTAAGCGGCAGTATCCACCAGCAGTTCATCGGTGGCAATTTCTGGATAGTCCTCTGAGACTTCCAACACGACCTTACGGAAAAGCCCGTCGGTGTGCGTGAGCACGCTGGCTTTATGGACAATCGTCACTTTGGATCGCCCCGTGAGCCGAGACAGTTCATAGGTTTTACGCGCGACTCGCTCGGTGGCAGCGCGAGTGATCACTTTTTCCGAGACGCCAGTATGCCCCTCATCCTCCATATGTTCATGTCCGATATAGAGGTCTTCGGTATTTTCTCGCACCACCAGAAGGTTGACTCCTTCGCGAGCAGTTGGCACCGGAAGGTAGCGCGTCGGACGCAAGTTGGCATAGGTTTGCAGACTGCGGCGCAGTTTTACAACCGGCACGTAGTACCCTTCTACAGGGTACGAAGGAGAGGCTGCCGCGCCAAAGAGAACTGCCCCACATTCCTGTGCCAATTTGAGCGTTTCTTCTGGCAGCGAGTCGCCATGTTCAAGAAAACAGTCCCATCCTGCTTCGGCTTCATAAACGACGACTTCGGGCAGCAGGCTCTTCAGCACGCGGACTGCGGCGGGGACCACTTCATGCCCGATACCGTCACCTTCGATGACACAGAGATTCAAGACGCCATTCTCCTTCAACCAATTTCCTATCAGGAGGCAGGACAATACCACCCTGAGCAAAGGGCGTCGCAAAAATAAACTTTTGCGCGTTTTTGGGAAAACCGAACTAGTAAAAAGAAGCTTTGTATTTAAGCACCGCGTCTGTAAGTGCGTGCTGAATAGTTCTTAAGATTAGATTGTGGCACGTTTATAACGATTTGTCGAGAATGTTTATGACAGCATCAAAAATTCTTCGTCCAACCCGTAACTATCCTGCATGAATATTTGTTGGCTGTCGATAACGGGTTCATCCGGCGCGGGCTGTACCCGCACATAGGTGTCGTCAGGAAGCAGTTCCCATGCGTTATGGTTATCACGCAGCGACGTATGCAAAATGCGAAGCACCTGACGCTGAATGCGCTCGTCGAGAACGGGAAATACGACTTCCACGCGATTGTAAAGATTACGCCGCATTAAGTCGGCGCTGCCCAGATACAGACGATTCTCAGGTGGCGCATTCTGGAAGTAAAAGATGCGGCTGTGCTCAAGGTAACGCCCCACCACACTGCGAACGCGAATATTTTCACTGAGACCGGGCAGACCGGGACGCAGACAGCAGATACCACGAACCAGCAGATCGATCTGTACATTCGCCTGTGATGCTTCGTACAGTTTCTGAATGAGGATGTCCTCTTCAAGCTGGTTCATCTTGAGAATCATTCGTGCCGGTTTTCCAGCACGAGCAGCAGCGATCTCATTGTCAATCAGTTGAATAATGCCGGACTGGAGATATTCGGGAGCAACCAGCAGGCGGTTGTAAGTGGTTTCCGGTGCAAAACCTGTCAGGCGGTTAAAAAGCCGCGATGCATCGTCAGCGATTTCGCGGTTGCAAGTGAAGATACCAAGATCGGTATACATACGGGCGGTGACGGCGTTGTAATTGCCCGTCCCTAAATGCACGTAGCGCCTTACGCCGTCTTCCTCACGGCGGACGACCAGCGCAATCTTGGCATGGGTTTTCACCGGAAGTTCTTCGACGCCATAAGTGACATGAACGCCCTTCTCTTCCAGCGCCCTTGCCCATTCCAGATTGTTTTCTTCGTCAAAACGCGCTTTAAGCTCAACAAGCACCGCCACTTGCTTGTCATCGTCACGCGCTTTCATCAGCGATTGAACGATGGGTGAATTGCGTCCAACACGATAGAGGGTCGCTTTGATCGCCAGAACATCAGGGTCGGTGGCGGCGGTGCTGAAGAAAGTTTCTACCGTTCCAAATGAATCATATGGAAGATGGACGAATAAATCGCGCTTGCTGATGACGTTGAAAATATTGACTTCAGGATCGACAACCTGTTTGGGAATATAAGGCGGATATTTCAACTCAGGACGGTCCACCGCCATCAGTTCCATCAAACTACTGCCCCCTAAAGCGCCTTTCACATAATACACGTCGCGTTCAGGGTCTACATCGAGTTGGGCAATCAGCGGATTGAGAATACGTTTGCTCGTCCCTTCCGGCACTGCCAACCGCACCACCGAACCGAAACGGCGTTCGCGCAGGCTTTCTTCGATGATTTCGCTGATGTCGAGGTCGGAAAGTTCTTCCTCTTCTTGCTCGAAGTCGATGTCGGCATTGCGAGTGACGCGGAATGGCGACTGCTCAATCACCTGCATACCGGGGAACAATAAATCCAGATTGTGGGCAATCGCGTCTTCGATCCAGACAAAGGTATCGTAGGCGCGGCTGCCATCGCCATACTTGCGCAGCACCATATCCATGTTGACCAACCGGGGCAAGGTGGGCGGAATTTTGATGCGCACGAATTCATAATCATCGTCGTCATCGTCGTCACGCTTCAAGCAGACGGCGAGGTTCATGCTCAAATTGGAGATGAATGGAAACGGGCGGGCGTGATCGACGGCAAGCGGAGTCAGTACCGGGAAAACCTCTTCAAAGAAGTAGTTGCGAAGGGCTTCTTTCCAATCAGAGGAAAGTTGCTCAACAGGGAGAATCGAGATACCGTGTTCGGCAAGCCGCTTGAGCAAATCGCGCATCACACGGCGTTGTTCGTTCATGATTTCGACGGTTCGGGCGCGAATCTCTTTTAGTAGGTCGCCATGAGGGATTCCGTCGGGACGGCTGGTGGGCAAGCCGAGTTTGAACTTCTTCTGGATGGAGGCAACACGCACCATGAAGAATTCGTCGGTGTTGCTGCTGACGATTGAGAGAAATTTAATCCGTTCCAACAGAGGCACACGCTCGTCGAGCGCCTGTGCCAGAACACGACGGTTGAACTCAATCCAGCTTAATTCGCGGTTGACGTAATTTCCGGCGTTCAACTCCGGGAGTTGTGCCTCGTCTGCCTCGCGTTGCATTTGCTTTCCATCCGTGTATGAACGTATATTCATCTTAACGAAGTCGCTAGGACAAGTAAAGCACCTGTTAGCAGGTAAGAACAGGTGTAGGTCTACCCTACAACGCTTCCACAAAGTACAATTCGCGACATGACAATTACAACTGCGACACACAACTGGCAGGTTGACGGGCACGACTGGGCAGTCGAGCATTTGCGCAAGAGCATGGCAAATGGACGGGTTCGCCATGCGTATCTGTTTCTGGGTACCGAATCGGTGGGGAAAGAGACGCTTGCGCGTGGATTTGCGATGGCGCTCAACTGCACGCATCCCGACGTACATCCGTGTGGGGAATGTTCATCTTGCCACCGCATTCAGAGCGGCAACCACCCGGACGTGCTTTACTCGCAATCCGATCCAAATACGGGCGTACTCAAGATAGAAGAAATCCGGCAGATGACCGGACGAATCGCGCTCAAGCCGTTTGAAGGACGCTACCGGATCGCTATCTTCCCGAACTTTGACCATGCTCAGCCTCGCGCACAAGACGCCCTGCTGAAAACGTTGGAAGAACCCCCGCCCCACGCCATCCTGATTCTGTTGGCGACCTCTGCCGAAAACATCCTGCCGACCATCACCAGCCGCAGCCAGATGATTCATCTGCGTCCGGTACCGGTTCAAACGATTTACAGGGTGCTGATGGAAA
>DATGQJ010000120.1:0-4247 GCA_035304265.1 Oceanobacillus sp. | reverse complement strand
TGGGATTTTGAGTTTCCCGCTTTTCATTACTGAAATGTTACTCCTATTTATGGGAATATATGTCGGCGTGGTGCTGATCTATTTGATCTGTCTGGCGCTGCTGCATCGCCGCAAAATCCGCGCGGCGAGCATCACGTTCATTATCGCCTACTGGATGGTACAGAATCTTACGGTACTGATCAATGGCGGCGTGAACAGTCCGTCGATTCTCAATTACGCGACAGTGATCCTGATAGCGGGATTCCTGTTGGGCTGGCGGGCAAGCATCGTGATCGCTGTGCTCACTATTCTCGTTGGCGCGGGCTTCGTCTACGCGGACGCAGCAGCTATCCTCAGTCCCCCGATCAATCCAGTCTCTCAGCCGATTGGCTGGATGACGCTGAGTTTTAACCAGATTGCGCTTGCCTTCATTCAACACTGGGCGACGCGCAACCTTAAACTGGCAGTAGATCAGGCGCAAAACACCGAAGTAACGCTATCCGAACGCAATACCCAACTGGAACGTGCCGTTGCCGAACACGAACGCACGGAGATTGCGCTGCGTGCCAGCGAAGAACGCTATCGTGTCATCAGCGAACTTACGTCCGATTTTGCCTACGCTTATCACAGGAATCTGGATGGTACGCGGAAGATAGACTGGCTGATCGGTTCTCCCGCTGCGCTCACTGGCTATGCATTAGATCAACTGAACGAACTGCCGCACATCTACCACCCTGAAGACGCCGAACGCGCCCGAATGGATATGGAGCGAACATTTGAGGGCGAAATCACGGAAGGCGAGTATCGTATCCTCACCAAAGAGGGGAAGGTGCGCTGGATTCATACCCGCCGCCAACCGATCTGGGTTCCCGAAGAAAACCGCTTTGCCCGATTTTACGCGACGGTTCGGGATGTCACCGATAGAAAAAACGCACGCGAAGCGCTGCGGCAAACACAGGAACAGCGCCGCCAATTCCTCGACCAACTCAAGATTTTGCACGAAGTCGGGTTGGAACTGGCACGCGCAGAAACCTTCGTCGGTCTGTGTCGATTGGCGGTAGAACTGGGACGACGCCAACTCGGATTTGACCGTCTCGGCTTATGGTTCATTGATAGCAGCGAACCCAACTACATCGTCGGCAGCTACGGCATCGATGAACACGGTTCGCTGCGAGACGAGCGCCACATGCGACTCCCGTGGCGACTCAACCCCGACATGGAAATGATTCTGGATGGCAGAGTCTTCATCACAAGGAAGGACGACGCCATCATCCGCGATGAGCAATCGCGCCCGGTTGGTCAGGGGTGGATCGCCGCCGCCAGACTGCGCGTTGGCGATCAGAATCTGGGTTGGCTGTTCATCGACAATCTCTTGCGCCATGAGCCGAGATCGGATGAGCAGCTTGAACTGCTGGCGCTGTATGCCGCCACCATCAGCCACTTAGTCACCGCCAAGAACACGTTTGAAGAACTGCGCCAAACGCTGGAAGTCCATCGCCAGTTCCTTGAACGGTTAAAGACCCTTCATGAAGTCGGGCTTGAGTTGGCGCGAGCAGATACCTTCGACGATCTGTGCCGCCGCGCCGTTGACCTCGGACGCAGCAGGCTTGGATTTGACCGTCTCGGCTTGTGGATTCTCGACACCAACGACCCTGAATATTCATTTGGTTCTTTTGGCACAGATGAACATGGCTTGGTCAAAGACGAACGCCATATAAGAGTTCGGATTAGCCCCAGCGAAGACATGGAGGAAATTCTGGATGGCAGGGTCTTCATCACCATCGCCGACGATGCTCCACTCAGGGGGGGAAATTCACAGATCGTTGGTTACGGTTGGAATGCCGCTGCCAAGGTGCGGTTTGGTGACAAGCACATGGGCTGGTTGTTCATCGACAATCTGCTGAAGCGCGAGCCAAGATCGACCTATCAACTTGAACTGCTGGCACTCTACGCCGCCACTATCGGACACCTTGCCACCGCCAAGACCACCCTCGAAGAACTGCGCTACAGTGAGAGCCGTCTCCAACAGGCGATTCACATCGCCCGGTTAGGCATATGGGAATGGGAAATCAAGCCGGATATTACCGTCTGGTCGGATGCGATGTACGAGATGTATGGTGTGTCGCCTGAGGACTTCACCGGCAAGGGCGAAGATTATCTGAATATGACCCATCCCGAAGATCGAGCCAAGCAGCGTGAGAACATTGAGAGAGCCTTCGAGCGAGCCAGAGTAGAGGGCGGCGAGTCGTTATTCCCGCCCGCTCCTCAGGAATTTCGCCTCATCCGAACTGATGGCACCATTCGCTCAGTCGTCGGTGATGCGGTAGCCATCGTCGATGAAAACGGAGAGCCGGTTCGGATGATTGGCATCCTGATGGACGTTACGGATCGCAAAAACGCGGAGAAGCAGGCGCTTGAACTTGCCCTTGTGCGTGAGCGAGAAGAAAATCTGCGCGAATTCATCAGCACGATTTCACATGACCTGAAAACCCCGCTGTCGGTGATCAACACAAGCCTGTATCTGCTGGAACGCATCACCGATCCCGAACATCATAAGGACAAAATCCAGACGATCAAGGCACAGGCACAGCTTCTAGAAAAGTACATTCAGGACATTCTGACGATCTCGCGGCTGGATCATATACCGCACATGGCACATCAGCCTGTCAGCCTGAACCAATCCCTCAGCCAGATTATCCGGCGCTTGCATCCATCCATCGAGCAGAAGAATATCACCACCACCCTCGATCTGGACGACAATCTCGCGGCGGTATTCGGTGACGAGAACGAAATCAACCGGGCGCTGGTCAATCTGATCGAGAATGCGATGAACTACACGCCGCCCAACGGCTCAATCACGATACAAACCTTACGGGAAGGCGACTCGGTAGTCGCCGCGATCACCGATACCGGCATCGGTATCAGTGAGGACGACCTTCCCCACATTTTCGAGCGATTTTACCGGGCAAGCGCCGCACAGGAATTCGCAGAACGCGGGACGGGCTTGGGGCTGGCAATCGTCAAGCGGATTGTCGAACTGCATCACGGCACTATCGACGTGCAAAGCAAGCCGGGTCAGGGGACATCCTTCCGCATCCGCTTCCCCCTGATTCGCAACTCCGCGAATTGAGCGCTACCCCTGCTACAACGGAATATTCCCGTGTTTCTTGGGCGGGTTGCTGTCGCGCTTGTTCTGGAACACTTCTAATCCGTTGATCAGGCGGGCGCGGGTTTCGCGCGGCTCAATCACGTCGTCCACGAATCCGCGTTCGGCGGCGATATATGGATTTGCCAATTTTTCGCGATACTCTTTCGCCAACTTCGCCTTCAATGCAACCGGATCATCCGCTTCTTTCAAATCGCGACGATAGATGATTTCGACTGCGCCTTCGGGTCCCATTACCGCGATTTCGGCGGTGGGCCACGCGAGATTGAGGTCGCCGCGAATGTGTTTGCTGCTCATCACGCAATACGCGCCGCCGTATGCCTTGCGTGTGGTCACGGTTAGCTTGGGGACGGTTGCCTCGCAGTAAGCGTAAAGCAGCTTCGCCCCGGACATGATGATGCCGTTGTGCTCTTGCGCCGTTCCGGGCATGTAACCGGGCACATCCACGAAGGTGACGATGGGAATGTTGAAGCAGTCACAGAAGCGGATGAACCGCGCGGCTTTCTCACTCGCCTTGATGTCGAGCACGCCTGCCAGCACCATCGGCTGATTGCCAACAATGCCGACGCTGTGCCCGCCCAACCGCGCGAAGCCAACCACGATGTTCGGCGCATATTCCGCATGAATCTCGTAGAAAATGCCGTCATCCACCACCCGGTGAATGATTTCTTTCATATCATAAGGTTTGTTCGGGTTGTCAGGAACGATGGTGTCTAACTCAGGATTGGCGCGGAGTGGGTCGTCCTGCGTGGGAATGAACGGGGGGTCTTCCATGTTGTTTTGCGGGAGATAGCTGAACATCTCGCGCACCAGCAGCAGGGTTTGTGTCTCGTTTTCACCCACCACGTGCGCGACCCCGCTTTTGGTGGCGTGAACGCTTGCGCCGCCCAAATCCTCGGAGGACACTTCCTCGTGCGTGACCGATTTCACCACGTCGGGACCGGTGATGAACATGTAGCTGGTGTCCTTCACCATGAAGATGAAGTCGGTCAACGCCGGGCTGTACACCGCCCCGCCCGCGCAGGGTCCCATGATCACGCTGATCTGCGGGATGACGCCGCTTGCCAGCGTATTGTGCAGGAAGATGTCGGCATAGCCGCCC
>DATGQJ010000119.1:0-3022 GCA_035304265.1 Oceanobacillus sp. | reverse complement strand
TCTGCCAACTGGCGTCCGGCATACTGCACGATCATCACGCCTTGCTCTGCCGCCGCCTCTAATGCCGACAACACACTTGGCGGGTCGAACAGGCAGATGATGATCACGTCCGCGCCGTTGGCGGTAAAGCTCTCAATCGCGCTGATCTGCTGCTCGACTTGGATTTGCGAGTCGAAGACTTCTACGCGAAGCCCCAGACTTTCAGCATATGCCTGTGCGCTTTCGGCAACGGTGGCATGATATTCGGTGCTGAAGGTGCAGGCGATAATGCCGACGAAACCATCTTCGCCAAGCGCGTCAATCGCCGCCTGCACTTCGTCTTCCGTCGGCTCAAGGTCGGCTTCCGTGCCGAGTTCAGGCTCATCGGCTTCGGGGGTCGCGTCCTGCGCCAGTAACAAACTGCTGCTGAGAAGAATAATGAGAAGTAGGGTCAAACGAAGGTAATATTTCTTCATGGGATTTAACTCCTGAATGCAATGGCTACGGCGAAATATTTAGAGACAGTTCTCGATAACTACACCTCGCTTTGTATCATCTGCAAGACGGTCTGAATGGTCTGCTCATCGCTGACCAGAGCGTTAATGTAGCCGCTGCGCAGTGCTCCCAGAACGGATGCCGCCTTATCCGCGCCGCCCGCGATACCAATGGCATATTCGGCATGTCGCAAATCTTCAAGCTCGATACCGACAATCCGATCCTCGAACATCGCAATCTGCGCCTGTCCCTCGATGTCGAAGAAACGCCCACAAATGTCACCCACCGCACGGGAATGCAGGTCTTCGAGTTCTTCCTCTCGCAGCACTCCGGTACGCGCGTAAAGTTGATCGCTCTCAATTGAGCCGATCCCGACCATATAGATGTCCGCTCGTTTTGCCAGCGAAAGCGCGTAATCCAGCGAGGGATTTGCCTTCACCAGATCGGATGCTTTCCCTGATCCCTTGCCCAGAATTGCCGGAGCACTCACGTAGACCACCCGCCCGCCGAGCGACTCTGCTGCCTGCCGCGCGATCTCGTTGTAATCGAGGTTATGCGCTTCATGCCCGATGTTGCCCATCGCCTGAACGATGACGCTGCCCTGCAAACTACGCCGCTGCAATGCATCCACCATCGCCCGTAGCGTGCGCCCACAACCGAGCGCCAGCGTTTGCCCCGGCTTGAGTACATCGATCAGGAAATTCGCTGCGTAGCGCCCGATCATCACCCGTACCGCGTCCGATTCGTTGCTGAACGATGGCGCGACGATGACTTCCTTCAAATGAGGGAAATGCACCTTGAGCGCCTGCCCGATCTGATACGAGATTTCTTCAGGATCGACGATCTGAATGCGGACGATGCCCTGCTCCCTCGCGGCGGTCAGGTAACGCGAGACGAGGCTGCGCGAGATACCAAGACTGCGGGCGATCTGGGATTGAATCTGATTTTCCAGATAGTAGGCGCGTGCGACCTGCACAAGACGAGAGGTATAACTGCTAGTACCGTTGAGGGTGCGTTGACGTTTCTGCATGATTCGATCCTAGATATAATGATCACACCTGTCAAATCACGTTTGTGAAAGTATAGCAATGAAGCCGCTAATTCTGGTAACAAATGACGATGGCATTTTTTCACCCGGTTTACACGCCGCTGCTGAAGCGGTAAGCGATCTGGGCGAACTGCTGATCGTTGCGCCGCGTTACCAGCAAACCAGCATGAGCCGCTCGCTGCCTTCAGGGGATGGCATCGGCATTATCGAGGAAGTCACCATCACAATAGACGAACAGCCCCACCCTGCTTACGCGGTACACGGTTCGCCTTCCCTCGCGGTCATTCACGCGGTTTTTGAACTTGCGCCGGAAAAACCGGCACTATGCATCAGCGGCATCAATTACGGTGAAAACGTCGGCTTGACCACCATGATCAGCGGCACTGTCGGCGCGGCGCTGGAAGCCAGTGTGTGCGGCATTCCTGCAATCGCCGTTTCCCGCGAGGCTGAACTCGAATTGCATCATTCGGACGACTACGGAAAGCTGGATTGGTCAGTCGCCAAGCACTTCACCCGCCAGATTGCGGCGCAAGTCCTTACTCGTGGACTACCGCCGGAAATCAGCGTCCTCAACGTCAACATTCCGGCGAACGCCACCCCTGACACAGAAATCCGCCCGACCATTCAGAGCCAGCAGACACACTACTATTTCACCCGAATCACCGAACGAGACCGCTCCGCAGGTTACCGCCCCAAAGTTGAATTTATCCTCGACCATGACAGGCTCGAACCAGACAGCGACATTCAGGGCTTCCTATTCGATCAGGTCGTGACCGTCACGCCGTTGACCAACAATCTCACCGCCCGCGTTGACATTCCACGCTGGTTCGACCAGTTCACGCGGTAGGCATATCCTTCAACAGTAACCATCGAGTTTGATACGGCTCAAGCGTGAAAGTGCGCTCTGGAACGAATTGCGCATCCAACAGGTCGCGTTCGGCATCATATTGCAGCGTGACCTTCTGAGGAATACTGGTCACGTTGAACAACGCCAGAATCGCTTGGTTGGCAGCCGTTCGCTGGATGACAAATACCTGCCCACCGTTAAGCACCGAAGTCACCTGATGCGCCTTCGGATGAAACGTGGGCTGCTCAATGCGCTTGCGTATCAGGTCGAGATAAGGATAAAAGATGGCGGCGCGTTGACTCTCTTTGTTTGCAAGTTCCGCTTCAATCACCTCAGCATTCAATTTCGCCCGATTGATACGACGGTTGTGACCGCTTTGCTCCATTCCCGCAATGTCGTTGTGCGAACCAAGCAGGCTGTGAATGTAGATGGCTGGCACACCCGCCAGCGTGAGCATAATCGCCTGCGAACACAGGAAACACTTCTGCTGCAATTCGCGCGGTAGGTTTGGATCAGCAAGCGCGTCTACGTAGGTGATGTTGAGTTCATAGGGGCTGCGGCTGCCATCCGAGTTCGCCTTATAGGAAACCCGCCCACCGCGATTTTCCACAGCGGCGATCAGCCTGTTCAATTCGCCCTGCGACAAAATCCCT
>DATGQJ010000118.1:0-2083 GCA_035304265.1 Oceanobacillus sp. | reverse complement strand
G
The DNA here is from genome assembly GCA_035304265.1 of Oceanobacillus sp. GTDB lineage: Bacteria > Chloroflexota > Anaerolineae > Aggregatilineales > Phototrophicaceae > Flexifilum. Next base: position 2,082 of record DATGQJ010000118.1, on the reverse strand, counting down.
CGTATAGCCAAGTTGTTCGATGACCTGCTGCACCCGCTGGCGAGTCGCCGCCGCCACGTCCTGCTTCCCGTTGAGGATACGAGAAACAGTGGAGATAGAAACACCCGCCATCTTTGCAACGTCGGCAATCGTAATTTCGTTGGACTCAAGCATATTGACAAGAACTCCGGTATCGTTACCGGTATCGTTTTCAGCATGATACCGAATGAAAATCCAGACTGTCAAAAAATGCGGCGATCAGGCTCTGAAAAGACTTGCTCGGCGGCGGCAATCGTCGCCTGAATTTCGTCTTTGCCGTGTGTGCTGCTCATGAACGCCGCCTCGAACTGGCTGGGCGCGAAATACACACCCGCTTCGAGCATGGCGTGGAAAAACTTTGCATAGCGTTCGGTGTCGGCGTGGTGTTTGGCGCTGGCGTAATCGGTGATCGCCGCATCAGGCGTTTTCAGGAAGTAGAAGCCGAACATCGTGCCCACACATGCGGCTTGAATCGCAATCCCAGAAGCCGCTGCCTGTATTCCGGCGACCAGTTCAGACGTATTGGCGGCAATAGCATCAAAAACGCCGGGTTCCAACAAAGCCTGAAGTGTCGCAATCCCTGCCGTCATCGCCAGCGGATTGCCGGACAACGTACCCGCTTGATACATCGTGCCGGACGGGGCGACCATCTTCATGATGTCGCGTTTGCCCGCATATGCGCCGACGGGCAGCCCGCCGCCGATGACCTTTCCCAGACAGGTAATGTCGGGGTCGAGATTCCAGTATGCCTGTGCGCCGCCGGGAGCAACGCGGAATCCGGTCATCACTTCGTCGAGGATGAAAAGCGCACCGTAGCGGCGGCACAAGTCCTGAAGTCCCTGCAAGTAACCGGGCTGTGGCAGCACAAAGCCCATATTGGCGGCAATGGGTTCGACAATCACGGCGGCGATTTCATTGGGGAACTGATCGAACAGTTGGCGAACTGCCTGAAGATCGTTGAATTCGACAGTCAGGGTGTTTGCGGCGGTTGCTGCCGGAACACCGGGCGAATCGGGCAAGCCGAGCGTAGCGACACCGCTGCCAGCCTGCACCAGCAGCATGTCGGCGTGCCCGTGATAGCAGCCAGCCATCTTGACGATCTTCTCGCGTCCGGTGTAAGCGCGGGCAAGACGCAGAGCGCTCATGGTCGCTTCGGTGCCGCTGTTGACGAAGCGGATCATCTCAATTGAGGGGACGAGTTCGATCACCAGTTCAGCGAGTTGGTTTTCGAGGCGAGTGGGCGCACCGTAGCTGGTTCCGCGTGAGAGCGCTTCTTGTAAGGCGGCGACGACGCGGGGATGAGCATGTCCCATGATGAGCGGTCCCCACGAGAGCACGTAATCGATGTAGCGGTTGCCGTCGGCGTCCCAGACGTATGCGCCCTGTCCGCGTTCGATGAAGCGAGGCGTTCCACCGACGCTGCGGAAAGCCCGAACCGGACTGTTGACACCGCCGGGAATCAGGGTTTGTGCTTTGGCAAAAAGGGTTTCAGATTGAGTAGTGTTCATGATGACCTCAATAGTGTTACCTGCAATGCAGGTAATTGCAGGTGAAAGTTGGAAAATGGTTGGGAATATTCAAACCGCGTTCTAACGAAAATTCTGGCAAGGTCTTCAGGACTGGCGGCATCGGCTACAAACCATTTTCAAACATTCTCCTGTTAATTATCTGTTTATCAGATGAAATAACGCATTCCGCATCCACACAAGCGCTGCTTGTGCCGACTCGCGTCCCTGTCGCACGCAGTCCGGCACGCCAACCCCACGATAGGCGCTGCCCGTGATGAAAATACCCGGCGGGAGCGCCGCTTCTGCCGCCGCGACATGCTCCAGATGTCCCAGATTGTACTGCGGATAAGCGTCTTCCCAACGGTAAATCCGGTGGAACAACGGCGGCGCAGTAATGCCGAAGATGGATTGCAATTCAGCCCGAATGACCGCAAGCAAGTCGTTATCGTCCAGTTGTAGGGTCTGGCTTGTGCGCGTTCCGCCGAAAAACACGCGCAGCAGAACGTGATCGTCGGGCGCTCGATCACTCCACTTGGAAGAGGTGAAGGTCACGCCG
>DATGQJ010000117.1:0-3347 GCA_035304265.1 Oceanobacillus sp. | reverse complement strand
GTAGGAGCGATGTTAAGATGTGATAAATCGCACAAAGACACGCGCAGGAAAGGAGTAATGCGTGTCCCTTCGCAGAAAGATATTGGTCGTAGTTGGTGGCACTTTGTTTTGTTTGCTGGCGCTGCTGTATGGCGCTTCGCGGACGATCATATTGAACGGCTTCACGTCACTCGAAGTTGAGCAGGTACTGCGTAATCTGGAGCGTGTACAGAACGTGATCGATGACGATCTCGCGTCACTTTCGATGACGGGTCAGGACTGGGCATACTGGGATGACACCTATGCCTACGCCCTCGGTGAAGCCCCGGAATACGAGGAAGCAAATCTCTACGATTCGATATTCTTTGACTACCACATCAACGTCGCGTTGTTTACGGATCGCGATGGTCAGATCATCTTTGGAAACGGGTACGATCTGGAAACGTCCGAGCGCATGGAACTTCCGGCAAGTCTACTTCCTCACCTTGAGCTGGATGATCCGCTGATGGTAGGTCTGCACGCCGAAGACCGAGAAAGCGCTTCGGGAACGCAGGGCATTCTGCACTTGCAAGAAGGTCCAATGCTTTTTGCCGCGCTGCCCATTTTGCGCAGTGACGGCACGGGTCCAGCGGCAGGGGTGATGTTGTGGGGACGCTTCCTCGACAATCTTGCCGTTGAGCGACTCTCTAAGTTGGTGGAACTCCCGCTTTCGATCTACACCATTGACGATCCCCGTATGCCGCTCGACGTGCTGTCGGTGCATCGTCAACTGCGGACGAGTACGCCCACGATGACACAAGTTTTAGACGAAGAGACGCTTGCGGGTTACAGCCTTCTCAGGGACATAGAGAATGCACCCGCCGCGATTGCGCGTATTGAAGTCCCGCGCAGCATCTATCAAAGTGGCGAGAGCACCCTGTCGTATTATCTTGTCTCCTTCGTTGTCGTCGGGCTTGTTTTCATCGGCGTCATTCTTCTGCTGCTCAACCGTATGGTGCTCGCTCGGTTGGCGCGTTTAAGTGACTCGGTCAATGCGATTACGAGTGCCAGCAGTAAGGGTGAACGTGTGGTTGTGGATGGCAGCGACGAACTGGCGGCGCTTGCTACCCGCGTGAACGAAATGCTGGCAGCGCTCGAACGCTCACAGGACGAGCTGCAAGCAGCGAATCAATTGCTGGAAAAGCGGGTCAATGAGCGCACGGCTCAGTTGTCGCTTGCCAACCAGCAGCTTCGGCAGGAAATCGAGGAACGAGAACGCGCACAGCAAGAACTGGCGCTTGCCCGCGATCAGGCGCTTGAAGCGCTGCGTGTGAAAACGCAGATTCTTGCCAACGTCAGCCACGATTCGCGCACGCCGCTCAACGCCATTACAGGCTACGCCGAAATGATGCTCGGCGGAGTCTATGGCACGCTCACCGAGCCGCAGCAGAATGCGGTGAAGCGCATTATGTCGAACGCTCAGGACTTACTCGTATTCATCAATAATCTGCTGGACAGCGCCAAGCTGGAAGTGAACGCGATTAAGCCCCTGTATCGCCTTTTCGACCTCAACAATCTGCTGGCTGCGGTAGAGAGTACAATTGCGTTACGCGCGGGGCAAAAGCAACTGGAATTCATCACACTCGTCGATTCGCATCTACCGAAACAAATCTACAGCGACGAGCAGCGCATCAAGCAAATCATCACTAATCTTCTGGTGAACGCGATTAAGTTCACCGATCAGGGAAGTATCACGCTTCGCGTGTTCCGCCACGACGACACGCACTGGGGATTTGCCGTCCGCGATACGGGCAAAGGGATTGCACCCGAAGTTCAGGAACGGATTTTCGAGGCATTCTGGCAGGTGGACGGCTCACCGACACGCCGCAACAACAGCGGTGTGGGTTTGGGACTGGCAATCGTGCAGGCGTTGGTACGCTTGCTTGAAGGCACAATCAAGGTCGAGAGTGAAGTAGAACAGGGAAGCACCTTTACCGTTATTCTGCCACTCCTATCAGAGCAAAGAGAGAAAGTCGTATGATTCAACCGTATGGATTAGTGGTCGAAGACGATACCGATCTGGTCAGAATTTTCAGTCACGCTTTGCAGACTGCCGGATTTGAAACGGATACGTGCCAGTCTGGATCGGAAGCGCTGGCGAAACTGGAACAAGCACCGCCGCGCGTGCTGGTGCTCGATTTACATCTCCCCGAAGTTTCAGGCGTGGACATTCTGAAGCACATGAAAGCCGATGGGCGCTACATCAACACCCACATCATCGTCACCACCGCAGACCCATTGCTTGCCGAGTCGCTGCGGGACATGATCGATCTGGTGCTGCTCAAACCCGTGAGTTATGCGCAGCTTACCGATATGGCGACGCGCTTTCTATAACGGGTTGGTTGGCGTTGTCGCCACGTCGAGGGGTGTTGGCGGCATCGCAGTCGTTCTCGGTTCGCGTAAACCGAAGATCAGCAGCAGTGCCGTACCTAGCCCTCCTGCTGCCGCAAACAGGAAGGTTGCGGAGAACCCGACTGTATCTGCCAGCACACCGCCCAGAATCGGCGCGAGGATCGTGACCGGCGCGACGAGGGTGTTGGCAAGCCCGATGTAGTAAGGGCGCGTGATTTCGGTGCCAAATTCGGCATTGAGCGCCATCGTGATCGTCCACAATCCGGCATTGGCAGCGCCCGCCAGCGCGAAAATCACGTAGAACCAGTTGCCATCAGGGGCGACAATTGCCAGCAATGCGCTGACCATTGCCATCAGAGAAGACAGCGCGAACATGATGCGGTGGCTCGAACGATCTCCCAGCCAACCCAGCAGTGGATTGGCTACTGTTTGCGCCAGTAGCAGTACACCGGTCATGATGCCGACGGTTTTGTCGTCCATCCCGTAATGGCGAACCGCGTAGATGGCATAGAACGATACCGCAACCGCGGCGACTTGCGAGAGCATCCGCGCCGCGACAAACCAGCGGAAGTTCTCATCCTGACCGATAATCCGCCGCAGTTCTGTCCAGTATTCATGCCATGTCTGTGCCGCTGTTTGCACGGCGGTTGATTCTTCTTCTTTCGTCCATGCGAGAAAGCCGAGCGACACGAGCATCGCTATTCCCGCGATCAGGAAGCACACCGTAAAATCCAGAGATGATCCCCGTTCGCCCAGTATCACGCCCGCGAGTACCGCGCCGCCACTGCTGAGAAGATTGGCGAATGCCGACTGTGCGCCATAGAACGTGCCGCGCATGTTCGGGGGCATGATCTTGGCGATCATGCTTTGCCACGCTGTCGCCGTGAATCCGCCGCCAAGCCCCTGCCAGATCAACGTCAGATAGGTGAGTATCAACGCCAGTTCACGCCCGATAACGGGGACCAGCACCGCGACCA
>DATGQJ010000116.1:0-5005 GCA_035304265.1 Oceanobacillus sp. | reverse complement strand
ACTCAGCAGTATCCGAAGTGTTAACCTTGCCCCAATCTCCTCTCTTTCCTTACCGAATTTCATACCGAAAATAAGCGAGATAAAAACGGTCCAGAATGCCGTCCAAAATGACCACATTTTGTTCCAATTGCGTGCTATGCTTGAATTCATGTCCTGAATCCTTTGCGTTCTTTGCGCCTTTGCGGTTCAGAAGTCTTTTGTGGCAGCGCTGCCATAAGTGCCACTGAATGCCACTTGTTTGTGGCAGCGATTTGAGCGAAAAGTGCCACAACTGCCACAACAAAAAATATGAGTGCCGCCGCCACTGCCACAAACGCTCTTGCTGATAGCCGACAGCGTTGACTCATCACTCATCACTCGTTACTCATCACTTTCACCTTCAATTGACGCACCGCCGCCGACGCTTTACAATTACGCTCATCTGGATAAGCGAAAATGGTTCAATCGTCATGCAATACCACATCTGGACACTCGGATGCCAAATGAACACCGCCGACTCCCAACTTCTCGCTTCGGAGTTGGAAAAGCTCGGCTACACGGCGGCACTCAACCCCGACGACGCCGACATCTACGTCGTCAACACCTGCGTCGTCCGCCAGAGCGCTGAAGACAAGGCGTACAGCCGTCTCGGTATGCTCAGTGAGATCAAGCAGCAGCAGCCCGATAAGGTCATCGGCGTGATGGGCTGCATGGTCGGCGTGCGTGACCCGTTGGCGCTGCGCAAGAAGCTGCCTTACGTGGACGTGTTTCTGCCGCCTTCCGAGCCGCAGCCAATGGTGGACTTCCTCAAGAGCCGCATGGGTGAAGCCGAAGTGCTCTCGCTCGAATCGCGCGAACGCGAACGCCGCGATTTGATGCAGGACGGCGAACTGCTGCTGCCGACGCACGAACAGGGCAATCTGGTCAGCGCCCACGTTCCCGTCGTCTACGGATGCTCTCATGCCTGCACCTTCTGCATCATCCCGTTCCGGCGTGGTGTCGAGCGCAGCCGCAGCGTTGGCGAGATCGTCGCACACGTCCGCAGTCTCGCGCGGCAGGGCGTGAAAGAGGTCACGCTGCTCGGTCAGATTGTGGATCGCTACGGCAAGGACATCCCCGACGGACCCGATCTGGCAGACTTGCTGCACATCGTCCATGACGTGGCGGAAGAAACCGGGATTGAGCGCATTCGCTTCCTCACCAGCCACCCGAACTGGATGACCGACAAGCTGCTGGATACCGTCGCCGCGCTGCCCCGCGTGATGCCGCACATCGAAGTGCCGGTGCAGGCGGGCAACGATGAAGTGCTGGAGAACATGAAGCGCGGTTACACGGTGGAACAGTATCGCCGCCTGATCGCCAACATTCGCGCCCGCATTCCCAATGTGGCGATCAATACCGACATCATCGTCGGCTTCTGCGGCGAAACCGAAGCGCAGTTCATGGATACCTACAACCTGCTGTCGGAACTCAAGCTGGATAAGGTGCATCTCGCCCGTTACAGCCCGCGCCCTAACACCGTCAGCGCCCGCCGCATGGTAGACGACGTGCCGGAAGAAGAGAAAGACCGCCGTCTGCACATGATCGAGGAGCTTCAGGCGCGTGTTCTCGCCGAGATCAACGCCCAGTATCTCGGTCAGACCGTGCAGGTGCTTGTGGAAGATAACCACAAGGGCAAATGGCGCGGACGCACGCCGCAGAACAAGCTGGTCTTCTTCGAGGACGCGAACACCGACTGGCGCGGCAAACTGGCGGATGTCGAGATCACGTGGACAGGACCGTGGAGTATGCAAGGGCGCTTGCCCTCCACGCAAACGCTCGACGAGCCGTTGGTCGTGTTGGCGGGGTAAGCCATCCAATCAGCCGACATGAGCAGCGAGACAACCGACTGGTATGCCAATGCCCGCGCGGTGTATCGGGCGAACAGCCTTGACGCGCTGATTCATCAGATGTCGAAGCCACAGCAGCACCAGTTCAAGCGAGCGATTGTCGAGATGGCGCTCTGGTATCTTGAGCCGCTGTCAGAAGACGAGTGGGACCCCCATTATCGTGAGCGAACCATCGAGGTTGCCAGAGCGTTCCTCGCCGCCCAGACTCCAGAAGCCATCGACGCGGCGGTTGCTGCCGCCCGTCGCATCCATCTGGACGTTGACGGCGAAGGCTATCTCGACGAACTGATCCATGTATTGGATGACTATAGCTCCAATCTGGCGACTGCCATCAGTGGCGCTTGGGCGCTGACACGCGCCGCCCGCCATATTCGGGGCGATGCCGCTCTCGCAATGGGCGCTGCTGCGAAAGAAAGCTGGGCAACCTATCAGGCGGTGGGCAGTATCTTCAAGCGGCGGCAGATCGAAGCGGCACAGGCAATCCTGCGGGGCGAAGATGTATCGCTGGCGCATCCGGTTGAGCAGTCCGAAATCGAAGCGGCACGCGCCGACGCCGCATGGATGTACCGTGATGGCAATCTCGCTTCACTCGTTTACCTGCTGAATGATGAGCAGAGCATCCGGTTTAAGCAGGCAGTGGTAGGGCAGGGCATCACCGCTGCCGAAGCGGCGCTGACAACCGAAGACCACGGTGAACGCGCCTTGCTGGATGCCGCTCGCCGCTGGATCGATCAGCCCGATGACCAACACACAGAGGCAGTACAATCGCTCATAGCTTCCTTTCCTGATCATCGCTATGATCAGAATCGGGATTACGTGTACGAGGCTGCCTATTACACGGCATGGGCAGCGGCACAATCCGATGTGTACGAAGCTGCACGGAAGGCGTTATCTGCGGTCAACATGCTCAATCCGGTCTGGGACGACTGGGAACTGCCGTCGGATGATTGGGACCCGCCGCCCGTCCCAACGCAGTGGCAGATCGAAGCGGCGTGGGCGATTCTCCACAACCGGAAGCCGCCCCCGATTCGAGTGCGATGAGGTGTGGGAATTTTGGTTCCAAATAACGGGCGCACCCTTTGACAGCGCCACCAAACGCGGTTATCTTAATGGTTTGTCCCGTCCCTTGCGTTTGGACTTTACCCGTTTTGGCGTATACTTGGTAATGCGGCGTTGTCACGCTGACCATGCTTGCATTGCCTACGCATCGACTGGAGGACACAGGCACGATGCCACCGGAGAAAAGTGGTTATTACTACCCGAATAAATTTGCCCGCCTGACCATCGAAGCGATGGAAGAGATCATGGGGCGGAATGGGTTGAACGCCATTCTCAACCTCGCTGGGCTGCAACAGTATGTAGACAATTACCCGCCGGACAACCTCGAAAAGGGGTTTGACTTTTCCGACTTCACTGCGTTGAACGTCGCGCTGGAAGATATGTATGGTCCGCGCGGCGGACGCGGTTTGGCGTTACGTGCGGGTCGTGCCATCTTTGCAGGTGGCTTGCGGTCATTTGGCGCTCTCGCGGGTGTGGGCGATCTCGCCTTCAAAGTGCTGCCACTCAACGCCAAGTTGAAGGTTGGCATCCCGGCGATGGCGAACATCTTCTCGCAGTTTTCCGACCAGATTTCCAACGTCCACGAAGAAGGCTCTGACCGCATCATCTACACGCTGGAACGATGCCCAATGTGCTGGAACCGCAAGGTTGATAAGCCGGTCTGCTACATGGGGCAGGGCTTGCTTCAGGAAGGCTTGCGCTGGGTTTCTGGCGGGCGCGAATTTAAAGTCGATATGACCACCTGCATCGCCAAGGGCGATGACATGGGGCGATACGCAATATTCAAGGAACCGATTTCCTGAGCCTTTTTGCTGTCTTGTGCTAGAATGAAACACAATTCGGCACAACCAGAGGACAGAGACATGCGCTCATGGATATTGTGTGTATTGATCGCCCTCGTCGTAGGCGCTTGCAACCTTACGAGTCGTGGTCGTGAAGAGACCATTGCAACGGCTACAACGGTCACAGGAGGACGACCTTCGGTACAAATTCTCTCGCCTCGTAATGGTGAAGAGTTCGTGGTGGATGAAGACGTGCTCGTCAGCATCACCGCCACCGACGCAGCAGGTGTAACCCGCGTTCAACTGCTGGCAGATGGTCAAATCGTCAAGACGGTTTCTTCCGAATCGCCCTCAGGCGATCAAGTGTTTAGCGCCCTGCTGGATTACACACCCACCGAAGAAGGCGAAGTCACTTTGCAGGTGATCGCCTTCCGCGCGGCGATTGCCAGTGATCCGGCTTCGGTTGAAATCAGGGTACGCGAGGAAGAAGCGCAGGTTACGGCGACCTCGGTATCACAGCCCAACGTCCCAATTATCAACCCCAACGACCCGACTTGCCGTGCATTGACCAACACGGCGCTGCGTCTGCGTGGTGGTCCGGGTACTGAATACGATCAGATTGGCTTGCTCAATGCCGGATCGGTTGTGCCCATTATCGGACGGATTGGCTCGAACGAATGGTGGCAGGTGCGCGTGAACGTCACCATCGGCTGGATCAGCGCCGCCTACACCAGTGTCTATGGTATCTGCTCTGGCGTGCCGGTTGTGCAGCCGCCGCCAACGCCGACGCCGCGCGTCAGCGCTACGCCCACAGCCACGTCGGTGACATCTGTACCTGTGGCGACGGCGACGCCAACATCGACACCCGGACCTGCCGATCTGTTGGTGACGAATATCGTTGGATCGCAAACGCTGGAACTGGGTGCGGGTGACTCACCTGTCACGTCCAGTTACACGGTGACGATCACGAACAACGGTAGTTCGGCGACAGGGCAGTTCAACAATACGATCTCGGTCAGCCCCGGCGGCGCGACGACACCGCTTGGTGTGGTTGCCAGCCTTGGACCCGGCGAGAGCATCGTGCTCAACGTCAGCCTGACCTTCAGCACCGCGGGGACTTACACCGTTCGGGCGCGGGTTGACAGCGATAATCAGGTGACGGAACTGAGTGAGGTCAATAACGAAGGCAGCGTCGATGTGACCGTCAATCCGGCTCCATAACGCTCGCTATCTTCTCAGAGAATATAGAGGGGGAGACTACTTATCCGGTCTCCCCCTTTATCGTTCTGCATCGTT
>DATGQJ010000115.1:0-3289 GCA_035304265.1 Oceanobacillus sp. | reverse complement strand
CCGAATTCTTCCGCAACGACGCTGAAGATGAAGTCGGTGTGGCGTACGCGCAGGAAGCGTCCGGTGTTTTGCGGACCCTGTGCATAACCCTTGCCCAACAACCCACCTGAGCCAATGCTAATCGTCGCCTGACGGATGTTGTAAAACGCATCCCGGTCACATTCTTCGCAGATGAACGACGTGATACGCTCTCGCTGGTAATCTTTCATTTGCGACCATGCTACCGGAATTACAATTGGCGCGGCGATCAACATCGCCAGAAAGCCTGTGGCAATGTGCTTCAACCGCAGCCCCGCCGCCCATACCATCACGAACCACATCACCACAAACACGATGGTCATGCCGAGGTCTGGCTGGACGAAGATCAAGGCGGCGGGAATGCCCATATGGATCAGCGAATGGAAAACCGTCCCCCAACTGTCCATCTTGTGATAGTTCTGTGCCAGATACATTCCCAACGTGATGATGATGAGCACTTTGGCAATTTCGGAAGGCTGGATACGAATGCCGATGTTGAGCCAGCTTTGCGCCCCACCATCTCCTTCCACGCCGAAGAATTGGACGAGGATGAGCAGGATGAGCATGAGGATGTAGAGATAGTGGTTGATCCCGCCGAGCAGCCGGTAGTCCATGGCTGCGAGACCAAACATCAGCACGAAGCCGAGAATTGCGAAGCGGATTTGATCAGGGACACGGTTGATGAGGTCAGGGTCGATTGCACCGAGTGTCGCGCTGCGGATCATCAGAATTCCGAAGACGGTGAGCGCGACGGAAAAACCGAAGAGGAGAAAATCGAATTGTCGCCAGATACTTCCAGAATGACTCATAGCACCAACGCGGGCTATATGAACAGACCGCGTGATTATAACGGAGAGGGCGGTAATCGGGAAGGTTACTCGGTTGCCTTCGCTTCTTCGTCGTCGCCTTCTTCGTCTGGCGGGGGTTCTTCCGCCTTGTAGTCGGGATCGTCTTTTTCAATCCCTTCTGTCGCCTTATGGAACGGGATTTCGGCGATCAACAGCGGATTACGGTCTCGACGTTGGAGCGCAATATCCACGTTATGCTCGTCGATGGCGACGTATTTGGAGATGACCTCAAGGATTTCGGCTTTCATCTCTTCCAGACGCTCCGGCGGCAGGTTGATGCGGTCATGCACCAGAATGAATTCAAGCCGTTCTTTAGCTTTCGATCCGCTTCCTTTGTTAGAGGAGCGCCCCAGCATCCGCTCGAGTAATCCGACCATGATCCACTCCCGCTACTGCCCACCGGCAAACAACCGCGAAATTCGCTTGAGAAAATTCGGCGAATCGTCCAGCGGCATAAAAGGTACATTTTCGCCCATCAAACGGCGGGCGATATTGCGGAACGCGACGGCTGCTCTCGAATTATCCGCCAACGAAAGCGGCGTGCCAGCGTTCGAGGATGAGACAACGGAATCATCTTCCGGTACAATGCCGATTAGCTTAATGGCGAGAATATCGGTGACATCTTCCGCCGACATCATCTCGCCTTTGCGTACCATTTCAGATTTCACGCGGTTGAGGATCAGTTTCGCCGGACCTTTGTTCTCTGCTTCCAGCAAGCCGATGATTCGGTCTGCATCGCGCACCGCAGAAACTTCCGGGTTGGTCACAATCAGCACTTCGTCGGCGGGAGCGATGGCGTTGCGGAAGCCGCGTTCGATTCCGGCAGGGCAGTCGATCAGGATGAAATCCATCTCCTGTCGTAGTTGGTCGGTGAGTTGAATCATGTCGGCAGGGCTGACGGCGGTTTTATCGCGGGTCTGTGCGGCGGGGATCAGATAGAGTTCAGGGAGCTGCTTGTGTTTGATCATTGCCTGCCGCAGTTTGCAACGCCCTTCCACAACATCCACCAGATCGTAGACAATCCGGTTTTCAAGCCCCATCACGATGTCGAGATTGCGCAAGCCAATATCCGCATCAATCAACGTGACACGCTGGTTCAACTTGGCGAGCGCGACGCCGATGTTCGCCGTTGTCGTGGTTTTGCCAACGCCACCCTTCCCCGACGTGACGGTAACGACTTTGGCGCGTCTCGGTGCTCGGTTATTCGACGTGGATGCGCCCACGTTCGGCCTCATGCCTGTCTCCCCTTCTTTTAATGCGGCGATCCTTACTGCCAAGTCTCTACGACGATTTGACCATCACGGATCAGCGCGATTTCCGGTTTCGGCTTGTGCCGCTTTTCGGCGGGCGAAATCGTAATATACCCCGCGATCCGTAGCTGCGTTGGAATCATATCCAACGCGCAGACAATGGCGCTGGTGTCGCCGTTCGCTCCGGCGTGGACATTCCCACGCAGGCGTCCCCAGATAATCACATCTCCGGCGGCGATAATTTCTGCGCCGGGATTTACGTCTCCATAAACGACAACATGACCCTGACTGTGAACCGTGCGCCCCGAACGCAAGGTGCGCCGAATCATGACCCCCAGCGTGCCGTCTTCTTCGGGGCTAATGGGCACAATACCATCGTCGCTGCCGTCTGTGCTGTATTGTGGATCGGTATAGGTTGCCCGAAGGTCAAGCGCACTCGCCGAATCGATTGTGGTGCTGCTCTCGGTCATCACCGACCACAGGGTCATGCCGCGTCTTTCAAGCAGCGCTTTGACGGTGGTAAGTTCGTCTTTTCGCAAAGGACGCGCCCCCACATCGAGTGTGATGCGAGCGCCATTGTAAAAGGAACTTTGCCCGTCAAGTCGTGTCGCCAGTTCCGCCATAATCGATAACCACTCTTCGGTGGGGCTTAAGGCGATGAGCAATCCCTCGTTATGACCTTTGATCGCCACTGTTGATTCATGCATGGCAGGAACACTCGCGCTGTCATGAAGATGAGTTCACAGTTAATGTTATATCGAAAATGCAACCTGCGCTATAGGAGTGCTTCTTAATAATTTGAACAGAAGGGGGATTCAAAGCAGAGGGGTGTTACCAGCGCAGGGGTTTTCCATCGCGGAAGAAGCCGCCTGTCGGTCCGTCGTCGGGTAGGGTGGCAGCCCAGACGACGCTGGCAGCACCTTCATGTACAGGTCGCCCACCACTGCCACCCATATCAGTTGCTACCCAACCGGGACAAACGGCATTCACCAGAATGTGACTGCTGCGCAGTTCAGCCGCCAGCATTCGCGTGAGCGCATTCAGCGCCGCTTTGGACATGCTGTAAGCGGGCGTGCCGCCGCCCATGCTTGCCAGCGATCCCGCTTCACTGCTGACATTCACGATTCGCCCGTGCTGGCTCTTGCGGAGCATGGGCAAAAACGCCTGTACCAT
>DATGQJ010000114.1:0-5592 GCA_035304265.1 Oceanobacillus sp. | reverse complement strand
CCACCAGATCGATTACTGGTATGTAACACGCGGTTCCGTGCGGGTTGGTCTGGTTGATCTGCGTCCATCCTCGCCGACCTACATGGCGACTCACGTGCTGGAACTTGGCGAGGTCAACAATGCCGGATTGTTCATTCCCATCGGAGTCGCGCATGGCTTCTACGCGCTCACCGATGCCACGCTCACCTACCTCGTCAATAACTATTACGACGGCGGAAAAGACGAAAACGGAGTCGCATGGAACGACCCCGACATTGGTTTAGAATGGGGTGCGGATGATCCGCTTATCTCTCCGCGAGATGCGAACAACCCTCGCCTGCGCGACATCCCACCGGACAAGTTGCCACGTTAATCGTCATTCCGCTGAAGGCGAGTAATCGCCTCGAATGCGGCGTTGATCTCCGCCATCCGCGCGGTGTATTTCTCTTTCTCGTTCGGGTGCAAGTCGGGATGGTTCTCCCGCGCCTTGCGACGGTACGCCCGTTTCACTTCCTCATAGCTGGCGTTGATGGTCAAGCCGAGCAGCGCATATTCGCGGCTGGTGACGGTCTGTGAACTCTTGCGTGTCTGGCGCTGTTCCCGTCCTCGGAAGTTGCGGAAGTATTCGCTACCGCCTACGTCGCCGTAGTGACGGTTGAATTCCTCCCACGGGTCCCAGTCGTCCTGTGGCTCGTCCACCCGCTGCTTTCGCGGGTTGCTGTAGGTCCACTGCCGCCACGAATACTTATACTGGCGGTGATCCATCGGGTCGCGCTTCTTCCAGAACTGCTCCTCGCCAAAATCGGCAGTGGCATAATGTCCGGTGATGTATTTCGAGCTACACAGCGTGGTTTCGGCACGCAGTTTGCTCATTTCCACGACGGGACCGTATTCGGCAGTCCGGGGTCCGCTGCCCCATTTCCAATCCATATGAACCGGACGAATGGTCACGTTGCGCCCCTCGCACCAGTACGCATAAACCCGCCCATGCGTGAGGGCATGAAGCGCCGCCATCCAGTACGGCGGCTCAACGTCGGTATGTTCTTCAGGCATCATGCGCCCGTCAAGAATAAACAGCGTGTGCAGACGCCGCGCGGTATTCAGTTCAAGTCGCTCGCGTATCTCTGGCAGCCGAATAGCGCGATTGATGACGTAGACCGCGACGCGCTTCCCTGCTTCGAGGTCTATCGTCATATCCGCTTCTTTGGTGTTGCGGTTATGTTTAAGGATGCGTTCAGCTCTATCGCATTCAGTTGCCAGATAGTCTAGGACAAACTGCTTCATTCAGTTGATTTCATCTCCCAACTTATGGGTTCGACTATGGAATTTCAATAATGCGATCACCCATTTTAACTGATTCGATAGTTTCGGCACAATCAATCACATGCCCAATTCAAGGCGGCATCTTGTCAGATATTTAGCCCAATTGGTCTAGGACTTCATCAATGCGCCACACCTGATAGAATCACAGACACATCATTATACGATTTTCATATCAGAAAGAGATTGGTTTTTGAGAATTCGATTGCTCGCGCTGCTTATCCTTCTTGGAACGTCTACGGCTTTCCAGACATTTCCTGATACTATGCTGAATCAAGCTATCACGCAAGCACTGGAGCGATCCAATCATCCGTTCGTCTATCGTGAACTAGGGCGTACCTTCAACGAGAGCGGCGGCGTGGTCTATCTGGCGTTGGAAGATCGCGAGACGGGCGAACGCATCCCCGACATCGTAGACTGGCTGGTGGTGGTGCGGCGCGATAACACATGGCGAGCCTTCTTACCGGGCGATTTCGGCTACACTGCCGCCCTCGACGAACTATCGCCAATCGCTGTAGACGACTCGCCCTTCCGGGTGGAGTACGATCCAACGCTCACCCCACCCGCCGCGCTGCTGGACTATCAACTCCCGTGGGAAGATGGACGCTGGGCAACCGTGACCCGCAGTTTTGCCGATCATGGCACAGGACGGATTGATCTCGACATCAGCGGGCGTGCCGTTGCAGCCGCCAAAGACGGAACCATTGTCTACGCCAACGACAGCAACAGCGCCAACACCTACAGCACAGGCGCATGGTGGCGTTGGAATGTCGTCATCATCCAGCACGACGAGCATGAATACTCGCTTTACGGACATCTTGCGCCGGGTAGTCTTGCGTCGTGGATACGCGAGGGCTGCACCGAGGATTACAGCCAACCCAACTGCGACGTTCCGGTACAGGCAGGCGAAATCATCGCAGAGGAAGGCAGCACAGGCTATTCGTCGTCGCCCCATTTGCACGTCGAATTCGGGCAAGCATTCGGTGTTGTTGGCTATGGAAGCGCTTCAGGTGCGGTAACGTATACAGGCTACATCTACGGTGAACACAACGTCGGCTTCAGCGGCTATACCCCTCAAGAGACAACCGCGTGGTCTTACGGCAGGCTGCTTCAGGCAATGCACAACCCCGCCCCTATGGACACCAATCTGGTTCGCAACGGCAACTTTGACGACCGTACATCCGAATGGACGCCATCCGGTCAGGTGAGTTGGTCGGTACAGGACGGGATCATGCGCTTCTTGCGGCTCAATACTGCCGAACCGCCAGCGTGGGCGGCATTCTATCAAGATTTCGGCTACGGAGCGCCCGCCAACAGCGTTTTCGAGGCATCGTTTCAACTGGGCAACACCAGTCCCCATCCCAAGACGGTTTCCGTCACTTTGATGAATGCGGCGGGGCGTGACTACGGCGCGATGACCTGCGACTTTTCCCTAGACGCAAATACACCATTGCAACCTTACGTGATGCGCGGAACTGTCCCCGATACGTGGGCGAACGTGCGGTTGGAATTCAGCGTGAACCCACCGGACAGCGCCCCCGCCGTACTCGTGGACGACGTAAGCGTGCAGTTCTCGGACGATGCCATTTCGGAAACGGAATGCGGCAGCCTGTGACGTTACAGGCTCAACCCTGTTTTAAGGCGAATATATCTCCAATCGCAGCGATCAGGCGCTCCGCATCTTCGGTGGTATTGTAGCCCTGAAACGACGCGCGAAGATACGGGCGATCCTTCCAGCGAAACACGGGCACTTCGATGTGATACGCATCGTACAACCGTCGCTTGACTTCGTTCTCGTCGCACGGCGGCAGTGGGATCGTCGCCATCTGCCCGAACCATGAGTCGTCGGCAATCGGTGGTAACTGCGTGAGTTCGCAAATCGCCTGAACCGTCTGCGCCGCCAGCCTGTGACATTCAGAGCGCACAATGTCCCAATCGTTCTCGCGTTGAAAGGCAATCGCCGCCGGAACCGAAAGATACGCCGCCGGATCGCGCGTTCCCTGCGTATTGTGCATCAAATGGAACGCCTCGCCCTGCTTCCAACTCACCACCAACGGCTGAATCAGAGCTTGATGTTCACGGTGGACGTACAGGAAGCCCGATCCTTTGGGGGCGCTCAGCCATTTGTGGCAGTTGCCTGCGTAAAAATCGGCGTCCAATGCTTTCAGATCAACCGGAATCTGCCCCGGTGCATGTGCCCCATCGATCACCGTGAAAATGCCCGCTTCTCGCGCCCGCTGCACAATCTCCGCAATCGGGAAAATCAGCGCCGTCGGTGACGTGATGTGACTAAGGTAGATAACCTTCGTGCGCGGCGTCACCGCTGCCCAGAACTGCTCCACAAAATCGTCAGGCGTGGTCACGGGCAACGCGATTGGGCGCTGGACGATCTTTGCTCCGGTGCGCTCGCTGACGTATGCCCATGTGTTCATACACGCACCGTATTCGTGGTCGGTAGTCAAAATTTCGTCGCCGGGTTGCAGCGGCAGCGAACGCGCCACCATGTTCACGCCAGTCGTCGCATTCTGCGCAAAGATCATATCCTCTGCATCGGCGTTGACGTATGCCGCAAGCGAACGCATCGCCTCTTGAAGCAAATCGTCTAATCGCCGCCCCAGAAACTCCACAGGCTGGCGTTCCAGTTCCAACTGCCAGCGCTGGTAAGTTTTGAATACGGGCTTGGGGCACGCCCCAAACGATCCATGATTGAGGAATACAACGCTTGGGTCGAGCAGAAATTGTGAGCGCAGCGTATCCATTATTTCGATTGCAGGGCAAACCGAGAAGCACGAAACAGACTGATGTCATGCTCGGTCTGTCCGGTCAACGCCAGATCAGCCAGAATTTTGCCCAGCACCGGACTAAACTTGAAGCCATGCCCGGAACAGCACGACGCAATCACCACATTCGCATGTTCGGGATGGAAGTCGATCACGAAATGCTCGTCGGGCGTCATCGTGTACAAACACACCCGCGCAGAAATCAAGCGCCCATTCACGCCGGGGAGATACTTCTGCATGAAGGCTCTGACCGTTTCCGTCACCTGTGTGTCGGTTTGGCGCTCCGGCTGTTCGGGGTCATACGGCGGTCCGCCGTGCAGCGCCACCTTCACCCCCGATCCATCTATCGAAGGCAGTCCATACGGCATGAAGCCGTATTCCTCTGGGAAGTGGGCAATGAACACCGGAAAGCGCCCTGCTTCGTAATCCGCCGGAACATCCGCCTCGAAATAATTTTCCTGACACTTCACAGGTGTAAGCGGCAAATCCATGCCGAGCATGTTAACCATCTTGCGCGTCCATGCGCCCACCGTCAGAATCAGCTTCGCGCCTTGGAACCTGCCCTGCGCCGTTTCGACGGTCACGGTCTCACCCGCAACCGCGACGCTCAAAACGGGCGTGTTGTCGAGCACCGTTGCGCCATGTTGCTTTGCCAGCCGCACCTGCGCCAGCACGCCGCGCGACGCCCTTAATACGGCTGCATCATCCTGATACAGCATCAGCATGTCATCATCGAGTCGGAACTGCGGAAAGCGGCGCATCGCTTCATCGGGATTCAGGATTTCGTGTGGAATGCCCGTCTCCTTCAGAGAGCGCAGCATCCCCTCAAACATCGGCTCGCCGCGCCTGCTGAAATCCACGCCGCCTGTATGCGCCATCAGCGTTTCGCCCGCTTCTTCTTCCAGCACCCGCCACGCCAGATAAGCGGCTTTCGCCAATGCAATGTAAATCGGGTGATCGTAGGCGTAGCGGATGATGCGTGACGCACCGTGCGAGCTTCCACGCCTATGATCGATCTCGAATTGTTCCAGCAGCAGGGTTTTGTATCCCGCTCTCGCGGCATGATAAGCAGCGGCGCTGCCTGCTGCCCCCGCGCCGACCACAATCACGTCGTACAATGAGTCCATTGTGGAGCAATGTCCCTCGATTCAGGTAGAATGGGCGTATTCTAACGCAAGATGGGAGACGACACATGGCGGTATTGGATGAGACGAGGGCGATCAGCGATTTGATTGTGGCGTGGCGGCGCGATATTCACATGCACCCCGAACTCGGCTTCGAGGAATTCCGCACCGCGCAGATGGTTGCCGATAATCTGCGGGCGCTTGGCTTGGAAGTGGCAACTGGCGTCGGCAAAACAGGCGTCGTCGGCATTCTGGGCGAAGGTAAGCCTGTCATCGGCATTCGCGCTGATATGGATGCGCTGCCTGTGCAGGAGATCAACGACGTGCCTTATGCGTCGCAAACCCCCGGCATCATGCACGCCTGCGGTCACGACGCCCATACTGCCATG
>DATGQJ010000113.1:0-2879 GCA_035304265.1 Oceanobacillus sp. | reverse complement strand
CAGTATTGCGGCAGGCGTGCCAGTTTCTGTGTGGAGAGTTTCGCCGAGATCAGGCGCGGTTGAAGACGATCCCGCAATTCTTGGCTCGCGATGCTGCCTCGATCGCTTCCATTTCGCCCTTCAGTTGCGCAAGTTCCGCCGTCGAGGCATTGTTGCCATGGGTGAAGAACAGCGCTGGCCAGAAAACCAGGACGCCAGCGGTGATGGCCACCTCATCCTCCACGCGATGGCGGTTTTGTTTGCCAGCAGCGGCGTGAGCGCGGTTCGAAACAGTCCAGCCTTCGCGCACCAACTGCTCGCAGGTCAGATTTTGGTAAAGCGCTGCTGACATATAGGTCGCCTGCACCCGATCTGCCTTTTGCGCGCAGGCGCCAAGCGTGGTGACTGCAATAGCGGCAGCAATGACCGACATGGATCTCATATAACTACTCTCTAAAATATCATCAGACCTCCATTTGTTGCCAAACAGTCTCCCTGCTTCCAAGGTCAGGACGGTTATCCGGTGCAGATAGTGAGGATTTTTTGAAAGAAGCAGTCATTATATGAAAGTTGAAATGCGAACATTGGAGTCGCTTGATATCTGAATAACCGCACGCATGTGACGTGCTGCTATGATGATAGGCTTTCAGAATATGATCTGCTTTTCATATTCCGACTATGGAATTGAGAGTTCAGGCGCGCAAAGGTTCCTTTGATAGCAATGATTGCTCTAGCTATCTGTTTTCTATCTGGAAAACGAGTGCGGCGGTTCTGAACGTCAGCTCAGGTTAGATAGATATCGATCATCGACGCGGCTGATACGAGGAAGTCATTATGCGAAAATCTTTTCTGGGAATAGCTGCAGCAACGCTGGTGGCGCTTGCGGTCCCGCTGCCTGTCCTCGCCAATCCCGTCGCTGAGATGAACAACACACTCGATACGTTGTTCGGCGACCATACCCGTTATCACACATTCTTTGACAATTTGAAGAAAGCCGTGGCCGCAGGCGACAAGGCTGCAGTTGCAGCGATGATCGAATATCCCTTCCAGGTACGCATTGGTGGCAAATCGCTAAAAATCCGCGATGCCGCGCATTTCATTGCTGACTACGATCAAGTCATTACCGCCAAAGTAAAGCATGCCCTGCAGGTACAGACATATGAAACGCTGTTTGCCAACTGGCAGGGCGTGATGGTCGGCCAGGGGGAAATTTGGTTCTCCGGTGTGGGCGATACCGACGTGATCAAGGTCACTGCGATCAACGACTGATCGCGTGATTCAACGTAATCCCACCGGAGCCTATCGATGAACAGAACCCTCTGGCTTGCCGCCCCTCTTTTCGCTTTCGCTTTTCTTGAAGCTCCGGGAGCACAGGCGCAATCCACTGTTGAATGCCAGTCGCGCCATCATCAGTATGGCGAATGCTGGGCCGGACCGCTGTCGAAGCCCCAACTCATTCATCAGACGTCCAGCAGCCCATGCATCCTCAACCGCAGCTGGGGATACAACCCCAAAAGCAAGTATATTTGGGTTGCTCAGGGGTGTTCGGGCATCTTCGCCGATGTCGGTGGTTACCATCATGGTCGCGGTGACACGTTCGACACCAATGCGCGCGTCTACGACCATCATGGCCACGATATCGGCGCAGTGGCGGCTGGCGTGGTGCTAGGCGCAATTGTTGAGGGGATGACAGACGACCGCAAGCACAACAGACAGCACACGACTTCCAACTACGCTCGCAGCAGTGATTACAATGGTTGTCATGGCGTGGGCTGTCTGGTCGACAACCCCGACGAGGAGATTGACGACACACCCCAGTTCGACCAACAGGGCGAACCCAATTTTGATGAAGAGGGTAACTATCAGGGCTGTCATGGCATGGGGTGCCTCGTCGACGATCCGGATGCCGACGAGTGAACTGCGTTGTCAGTTCTGACAGCCGCAACGAAGGAGCATGAAAAATGATTGGGAACCGGCTTTCCAAACTGCGAGCGCATGTGTGCACCCTCGCCAGCGGCGGTTTTCTGTCGGTAGCCGTGCTGTCGATGTTACCCGTTCCGGCACACGCAAATGACGCCAACCTTGCTTTCGATTTCAAACTCACGCTTTCAGAAAAAGCCGCTGAGAAACTCAAGTCGGCGCATGAAACCATAACCGTATGGGCTTCATTTTACGGCGAGCCGACACGTGAAGGCGAAAAGCACATCGATGAGATGGGCATGGTTGACCTCGGCAAGGAAAGCTTCGAGTTGCCTGGGCGGCCCGGTGTTGTGCATATCACTGGCAAGAATGCCGGAGGGATGAAGCTGAAATGGGTCAAGGGACAGCCGAGCGTCAACGTCAACCTCTACACTTCCCGCAAATCCAGCGATGAGAACCTGATCGAATGTGACCTGATCGATGGAGAGGTAAACAAGGTGCAGGCCAAGCCAATCACGGTGAACTGCTTCCTCATCGGCGAGCATCTGGAAAGCAAAAGCTTCCCGTAAGATCTGTCTACCGATATGCAAGTGACGACCATGAACAATTTCTGCATAATCTCTCGCGTCGGCGAAGATGCCAGGGCGTGTGCTACGTTCTGACAAAGGGGCGCGATTCTATGAAAGATTGCATCCACCGATCTCCCGCGTCATCTTGAGCCACCGTGCTTGAAAAGATATGATGCGCGGGTCTCTTCAAAGCGCAGGAAATACGTCGCCACGGGGCGCGGAACCTCCTCGCTATAAGTCTGATCGGCGACGGAGCGCTCATGTAGTTATGCGGGAATGTTCACGGCAAGGAACGCGTGCTAGCGGGGATTGTGATAGCAGCAACCTATTCAAAGGCGTGCCCGTAGATTGGGGTCCAACGTTTGAGCACCGCGGAATAGGTACGACGCTCACGCGTACGGGTCCAAACTC
>DATGQJ010000112.1:0-3076 GCA_035304265.1 Oceanobacillus sp. | reverse complement strand
ATATCCTCATACGAGATTTGACGCCGTTGGGCACGGAACTTAGCATGAGCGGTCAACCGCAGACAGTGGGACAATGACCCTGCCTTTCTATATATCCGCTCTGTTGTTAAGGTGCTGTAGTATTAGTAGAACATTGAATACGTTTAGTGTCTCATAAGATGGCTGCGGTTGTGGAAAATTTTACAATCTTCGTTTCCGATGTTGAGGTGCAACAGATTGTTGATCAGCCCGCAAGCAGGAGCGCGACCAGCGGCGCTTTGGGGTGTGAGGGTTATGCATCCCCTAACGGCGGGGCGTAGGGCGCAATCTCGGCATCATCCAGCAGCGCCAGCATAGTATTGCCTTCCGCCGGAACCACATTTCGCTGCATCTGCATGTAAATCTTCGACAATGCGTTCGCCGTATCCTCGACGTGGCGCTGCATGGTCGCTTCGTTCAAATACGGGTAGGAGCGATCCTCAAGCCAGTAATCATTGGATTCGCTGTAAAACGTGCGGATGTAATTCCACTGATGATGCATCGCCGCTTCGGGCACGAACGGGACATAAGAGGGGATATTCGGGGTTGCGTGGAACACCCGCCAGAAGAGGCAGTCAGGGTGTTGATGCACGTAGCGATGATCCAGCCCGTACCAGTCGCGTTTGACTTCATCGACCCATTTCAAACCCTTTTCGGCAAGTGGTTCTTTGAACAAGTCTCTGGTCACCATGCCGAGGCGCAGCCAGAACAATTTGTCGCTCAAAAGGTGGAAAAAGTAGCCAAGCCGGAAGCTGTAGGTTTGAGGATCGTCGGTCAGGGAAAGGTCTTGTAGATAACCGCGATAGAATTCCATATCGCGGATGCCCTCTTCTTCCTGCCCCTTCGACATGAAGTGCGTCACCGTTTTGGGCGGGTCGAACTGCGTCCAATCCGCGTTGGGAATGCCCGAATCCGGCGCGAGGCTTCCAAAGGTGAACGCGACTTCATCCAAGCCATCAAGCTGAGGCAGAAGCCGCTCGGCAATGCGCAAATGCCCGATCCATGTGCTCAAATAGCCGCTCCAAGCGCTACCGTGCCAGCCACTTCTTCAAATCGCCCAGATGATGCTGATAGTGTTCATACGAGTTCTGCGCGATGATCTCCCATGGCTGTGCGCCCGGCGGGCTATAGGGAAATCGTTCCGCGTCGTTCAAGTCTTCGTCGCTCAGTGAATCAATCGCACTGAGTAACGCGGCATACGTTTCTGTGCTTTCTGCCAGTACGTCGCCCAACGTTCGCGCACGGTTGGCATCGTAGATGCGGGCATTGCGCTCATCGGCGGGCAAAAGCCACCACTCGGAGCTTTCTTCGTAAGAGCGTATCCGAAACGCATGAGCCACTTCGCGCTCGAACCAACTAACATGGGCGATCACGTCCTTCAGTGACCACTCCCCGCTGACGCCAGTCTCTTCATAGCGTGACGGATCAACCTGTGCCAATGCCGCGTCCCACTCAGCACGGGCTGAGCGTATGGCTTTGAGCAGTTGTGCCTTATTCATCGTCGGCGTTAGTCCTTGTCCGGTTTGATCAGCAGTACCGGCACGTTGACGCATTCCATCACGTCACGGGCAACGCTGCCAAACAACAACCGCCCGATTCCGGTGCGTCCATGTGTGCTCATCACGATCAAGTCCGCGCCTTCGTCGTTGACGAATTTGCAGATCGAACTTGCGACGCTTTCGCCCGACGACTCGATGTACTGTGTGCGTACCTCGAACTTTTCACCGCGTAGTTCGCTGCGCACGCCGATCAGATACTGCTTCATCTGCTCGCGCAACTGCTGTATCTGATCATCCTGATGCGCCAACGCCAGTTCCGGCGTGAATTCACGCGCTGGCGGACGAAACACATGCAATAGAATGATCTCCGCGTTGTTGGTACGAGCAATATCACAGGCATGGGGTACTGCCCGCTGCGCCCATCCCGATCCATCCAGCGGCACGACGATTTTCTGATAGCGACCCTGTTTTGACATGCCAATTCCCCCTTTGCGCACCAAGTCGATTGTAACCATTGTTCGCTGAGCGTGCTAAATGGCAGTTGACTCCTCAACGCGGAAAACACTATAATCTCACTCAAGAATCTGCATAAATCTACAAAAATCGAGCTAACATGGAAGAACAACAGGGTCTCTCAACGGGACGGAATCTGAAGATCGGGTTGTTTCATCTCGGTTCCGGCATGGCAGACATCATCACTACGGGCGTCTGGAACCGCATCATGATCACCGATCTTGGCTTTAACGCCACGCCTATCGGCTTGCTGGTGGCGCTGCGTTATTTCCTCGCGCCGATTGGCGTATGGGCAGGACGGATGTCCGACGAGCACAGCATCGGCGGGTATCGTCGGCTGTTCTGGATATGGCTGGGACGGGCGATGATGGCGATCAGTATCGCCGTACTCGGCTTGACGACGGCGGCGATTGCGCGTGGGCAAGCGGTGGATGCGCTCATCTGGAGCGTGATCACGGTGGCAATGCTGCTGTTCAGTCTGGGGACGGCACTCTCCGGCGGGACATTCCTCGCCCTGATTTATGATCGCGCGACGGAAAATCAGCGAGGACGCGCCGTCGGCATCGTCTGGACGTTCTTATTGATCGGTTTCACGATTGGCGGGATTCTCTTCGGCGTGATGCTGCCTGCACACGAAGAAGGGGCGGATGTTACGCAGTTGTCGTTCACACCGGAGACGCTGCAAACCCTGTTCCTTGTGGGGGCGGGGCTGCTTGGCGCTCTCTGGTTCTTCTCACTGCTGGGCGAAGAACGCCGGAACAGCACGGTTGTCAGTAAGCAGGATGAACGGGAAGCACCCACATCGCTGCGAGCCGATTTGAAGCTGGCGTGGAGCAACCGGCAGACGCGCTTTTTCTTCTGGTTTCTCGCCCTCTCGATGCTGTTCGCCTTCTCGCAAGACCTGATCTTAGAGCCATTCGCGGGCGACGTGTTCCAGATGGAAGCACGTCATACCACCCGTTTCTCCGCCTACTGGGGCAGCATGTCGATCCTCGGCACGATTGTTTTCCTCGTCCTCAACCGACGGCTCAAATGGCTGACCAACA
>DATGQJ010000111.1:0-2353 GCA_035304265.1 Oceanobacillus sp. | reverse complement strand
GGGGGTGAGGTTCGAGAAAGCGTCAATTTGTGAAATGGTGTAAAGCGATTGACCCAACGTAAGTCGTGTAATGAAAAACGTACATTTCCGGCTCAATCCCCCGAAAGTCCTAATCTTTCCTATTGTCAGTTCCCCAAACTAGGTTTACCATAGCTGAAATTAAGGATGTTATTTTGCTAGTTGTCCAATTAGCCCGGGGAGCAACATGCAATCAGTATTGCGTGCTGTCTACTCCCCCATTCCGCGTCGTCACCTAACCAGCGCAGTCCTAAGCATAGCCATCGACACCATAATCATAGTCGCGGCATATATGGGGGCATTGTATGTTCGTTCGACAACCGCCACCATTGACGTTGTATACGCATCCAAGTTTCTTTTCTTAGCACTTCCGGTTCAACTCGCTGCACTTTATTTCGCGGGGGTCTACCATCGTCTGTGGTCGAAGACCAGCGGACATGGCATTACCGTGCTGCTTTATGCCGTCTCCATCGCCACCGTTTTCGATCTGGTACATGCGCTGGCGGAAAACCCGCGTTCGATGCCGGTAAGCGTGGTGCTGCTGGCGAACTTCCTTGCTTTTAGCGGTTTCGTTGTGGTGCGCTATCGTTCGCGGCTGATTGATGCTGCGTTGTGGCGCTGGCGTGCCATCTGGAACGAGGAATTCCCCAGAAGCAAATCACGGGTTCTGATCGTTGGAGCAGATGAGAACGGACAGGCATTGGCGATGCGCCTGAAGTATCGTCTGCGCGACAAAGCCTACAACGTGATTGGTTTTGTCGATAACAGCCTCGAAAAGCAGGGCATGTACATCGAAGACTGTCCGGTATTGGGCGGGTGGGATGACATCCCCAAACTGGCGAAGAAGCATCTGATCGACTTGATCGTGATCGCCGAGGACAACATTTCGGGCGTGGAATTTCGGAAACTGCTGGAATATTGCGATCAGACCGAAGCCCGTATTCAGGTATTGCCTAATCTCAATTCGCTGATGACGGCAACTCACAGCCGCGCACTACTGCGTGATGTACAGGCGGAAGACCTGCTGGGCAGGAACGCGATCTCGCATCACAGCGCCGTCGATCTGACGCCGTTGAAGCGCAGGACGATTCTGGTGACGGGCGCGGCAGGGTCAATTGGCTCGGAATTATGCCGCCAACTGGTGGGTTTCGAGCCTGTGCGATTGCTGTTGCTCGATAACAATGAAAGTGGCTTGCACGACCTTGAGATCGAACTCAAGGCGATTGCGCCGCCGAACGTCATTTTGACGGCGCTGCTTGCGGATATTACCGACGACGAGGCGATCATACGCATTTTCGATATGTACAGACCGGAGCTTGTGTTCCACGCTGCCGCTTATAAGCACGTCCCCATGCTGCAAAGCCATCCACGTCAGGCGCTGCGCGTCAATATCGGGGGAACCTTCCTGCTGGCAGAAGTGGCGCAGGCGTACAAGGTTGAGCGTTTTGTCCTCGTCTCTACCGATAAAGCGGTAAACCCGTCAAGCGTGATGGGGGCGAGCAAACGCGCCTGTGAGCGCATCATCTATTCGCTGTCCAAGCGCGTGATCAACCAGACGTTGT
This sequence comes from Oceanobacillus sp., assembly GCA_035304265.1. Lineage (GTDB taxonomy): Bacteria > Chloroflexota > Anaerolineae > Aggregatilineales > Phototrophicaceae > Flexifilum. Next base: position 773 of record DATGQJ010000111.1, on the reverse strand, counting down.
TTACGTCGGTGCGCTTCGGGAATGTGTTGGGCAGTCGGGGCAGCGTTGTGCCGACCTTCAACCGTCAGATCGACAACGGTGGTCCGGTCACGGTCACACACCCTGACGTGACCCGCTACTTCATGACTATCCCGGAAGCGGTCAATCTGGTGCTGCACGCTGCCTGTATGACGGATGGCGACGACGTGTTCATCCTGAACATGGGCGAAACCGTGCTGATCCGCGAACTGGCGCAGCGTATGATCCGCCTGCGCGGGCTGCGACCCGACAAGGACATTGCCATCGAATACACGGGAATGCGCCCCGGCGAAAAGCTGCACGAAGAACTCTACGATGAGGCGGAAATGCCCGTCGAGACGATCCATCCGCACATTATCAAGCTGTGCAATGGCATTGTGGTGAGCGATACCGTCCGGTTCCTTGCGGAAGTACGTGAGGTGCTCAGGCGCTCCGTGTTAGACGAGGAAGTTCCTGATCTGGTCCGGCAGCTTGGGGGGATTCAGCCCGCGATCACCAAACGGGTTCAAGCCCCGCGCCGGTTTACGGCGATAACGCCAGCGTCGCGCTCACCGAAAAGTGATCCGATCCGGGTGCGTGCCCAACCGCTGCATTGAGGCTCGTCCAATCGGGACTGTGCCACACATAGTCGAGCCGCAGCAGCGGCGGGACGAAGGGGGGCAGACCGCGCGTATCGGTTGCGGGCCACGTGCCCCCCAGCCCTATGCCAACTTCGGCAAAGGAATCGCGTAGTTGGTTGGTGACAACCTGATACT
>DATGQJ010000110.1:0-8298 GCA_035304265.1 Oceanobacillus sp. | reverse complement strand
TGAAGGGATCGCCCACACGGCGATCCACATGTTTTTTATGTTCTTCAGCATCGGCGTGATCTGGCTCGACGCATCCGGCAAAGTGGTCGATAAAAAGCTGGCGAAGCCGTGGCGACCTTACTACGGCTCACGAGCGCCCGCCCGCTACTACATTGAAGCCAATCCTGACATTCTGGAGCGCGTGGGGATTGGGGACGTGCTCCGCTTTGACGAGGTCGCCGAATGAGACTGCGCTGCCTCATCGTACTCACGCTGATGCTGTTGGCTGCGGTGGCACAGGCGCAGGAGAATTCCAACCTCACCGTTCATGTGGTGCAGCGTGGCGAGAACCTTTTTCGTATTGCCCTGCACTATGGGCTGACCACCGAAGAACTCGCACAGTTAAACGGTATCACCAACCCCAACAGTATTCAGGTTGGGCAGCGCCTGCTTGTTCCGGTGCAGGGGAGTACGCTCCCGCAGGTTCACACGGTACAGCCGGGAGAAACGCTGCAAAGCATCGGCAATCTTTACGGCATCAGTGTTGAAACGCTGGCATCGCTCAATAACCTTACCGATCCCAATAGTCTCTACATTGGGCAGGTGTTGAACCTCGTCGCATCGGACGCAGCGCCGCAAAACACGACTTCGGCTCCGCTGGAAGTTGCCGATATTCCGCCGCTTGAGGCTGCCGCGTTGCCGACAGGGGGGCAACAGCCCACGACCATCATTCACACCGTACTACCGGGTGAGACCGTGTTTCGCATCGCAACGGCTTACGGAACCACCGTGAATGCAGTTGTGGAAGCGAACAGTCTGGGTGATCCCGAATTCATCGTCGCGGGACAAACGCTGGTGATCCCCAACGTTGTTCCGCCGCAGTTGGCAACCGATCTGCCCGCGCCGATTACCGGTCTGGAACTCTTGCCCCTTGTGTTGATCGAAGGGCAGACCGGGCGAGTTCGCCTGACGGCAAATGCCCCTTTAACGGTGAGTGGCACATTCCTCGACCAGTCTTTGAATTTTGCCGCTGAAGGCAGTGGCGAACGCAGCACCGCGTTGATCGGTGTTCCTGTCGGTACGCCTGCCGGGGTCTATCCGCTGACGCTGACCGTGACCGATGGTAACGGCGCTCAAATCCCTATCAGCGCGAATGTTCAGGTGGTCGCGGGTGGATACAGTCTGGAGACGGACATCAGGCTCATCGAAGATCGTACCAATTTGCTTGATACGGCAGTTGAAGACGCCGAACTGAATATCCTGCGTTCGGTGATGAGCCGCTTCAACCCAGAGCGGTATTTCGATGGGGCGATGGGATTGCCCGCCGCCGCGACCATCACCTCTGCTTTTGGCTTCACCCGTTCTTATAACGGCGGCGCGGTACAGCGTGTTCATACCGGAACCGATTTCGGTGGCGCACCCGGTACGCCGATTTATGCGCCAGCGCCCGGACGAGTCGTGCTGACCGATACGCTGAACGTGCGCGGTGTCGCTACCGTCATCGATCACGGGTGGGGCGTGTATACCGGTTACTGGCATCAAACCGAGCGCTACGTGCAGCTTGGCGATACCGTATCCACAGGGCAGGTGATCGGCACAATGGGGGCAACCGGACGGGTTTCGGGACCCCATTTACACTGGGAATTATGGGTGAACGGCGTTCCGGTGGACCCGATGCAGTGGGTCATCTTCTCTTTCTCGTGAGGCACGTTGCCAATGGCTCGTAAGACAGATCCGCTGCGCCAGTATGCCGAAATCGGGGGCAAGCGGCTGGTGGACGCGATCAAGCGGGTCGAGAAGATCAATTCCAGCTATTCAAAGCGGTATCGTCCAAAAAAACGCGGCAATCCGGCATGGCAGTCGCCGGGTGGCGTGATCGCGGTACAACCTTACGAGCGTGGCATACACCTGACCTGCGAACGCGGTTGGATTGAGCTTCACTGGATCGCGCCCGACTGCGTGCGCGTGCGGCTGCGCCTCATTGATGCCGACTTTATCCCGCCTTTTTCGTATGCTGTCCATAAGGTCGATTGGTCGCGTGTGTCGTTCGAGTTCTCCGAAGATGCGCACATTCTGACGATGCGTTCGTCGGCGCTGGTGTGCCGTGTCGATAAACGACGCTTCCGCCTGCGCTTTGAATTGCCCGATGGACAGGTCATCATGATGGAGTCGGGGGGCATTCAGTGGCGCGAGACCGGAGAAGTTCGCCTGACGCTGGCAATGCGCCCCAATGAAGGCTGCTATGGCTTGGGAATGCGGGCTTCGCGGTTGAATTTGCGCGGCAAGCGGCTGCAATTTTGGAACGTAAATCCCGCCATCGTTGAACCCGATGCCGACCCTCTATCAATGAATGTCCCCTTTTATCTGGGCGTGAACGATCAATTGGCTTACGGCATCTTCTGGGACAACCCCAGTCGTGGTTATGTCGATTTAGGGGCGGCTTCCGAAAATGAACTAACCTTTGAATCGGAAAGCGGGGAGCTTCGCTACTATCTGTTCGGCGGCGGTACGATTCAGAGTGTGTTGAGCCGCTATACCGAACTGACCGGACGCACCTATCTTCCGGCACGGTGGCAGTTGGGGCATCAATCCGCAAATGCTGAGGAACTACGAGAACTTAACATCCCCTGTGATGCGTTGTATCTAAACGCGCCACCAAAACCCGGTGCGCAACTGCTCAACGCGGAAGAACTGTTGACGCTGAAACGCACGCTATCAGAGCTTCATGCTCAGAGCTTTCGGGCAATTGCGGTGCTGACGCCGGGAATTCCTGAACAGGCGGCAAATGCGGAGTTGGTTCTGAAGTACCCCGATGGAAAACCCGCGCTTGGTGTGCAGTGGGGCGGTACGTGTGCCTTTGTGGATTTCAGCAATCCGGCGGCGCGATCATGGTGGGCTGAACAGATCAAAACGCTGCTTGACGCCGGAGTGGATGGATTTGCGCTCGATCTGGCGGGTCCGGGCGTGTTCACTTCATCCGGTAAAGCGGATGCGCTGCCGGATGCGGTGATGCACGCCAACGATGGAATCACCGGGAATCACCCCGAAAGTCGCAACACTTATGCTCTGTTGATGGCGCGAGCGACCCACGATGCCATCGCCAAATTCGCGCCGGAAAGACGCGGCGGATGCACTGGAAACGTCGGCTTTTCAGGAATCGCGCTTTATTCCGGTGTCTGGATTGACAATCTAGCGGCGGAATGGGACAGCCTACGTTTGTGCATCAGCATGGCGCTCAACCTGAGCCTTTCGGGGATTGCGCTGGTGGGCGTGGATGTGAATATCGCCGATGGTGACGCGGAACTATACGCTCGCTGGTTGCAAGCGGTGTGTTTGTTTCCGCTGCTGCGTACAAGTCGTCTTGGAGATGCTGCGGTCTTGCGCGAAAGCCTGCAACTCCGCTATCGCCTGCTGCCGTTTCTGTACGGGCTGGTTGCGCAGAACCGCGAGTATGGTCTCCCCATTCTTCGCCCTCTGCTGATGGCGGAACCGGATAATCCCGCCTTTCGCTCGGCAGATGACAGCTATCTTCTTGGGGAGTCGCTACTGGTCGCGCCAATCCTTCACAAAGGCATGACTGTGCGTACCATCTACCTGCCTGCGGGAACGTGGTACGATTTCTGGTCTCATGAGCTGCACGTCGGCGGTAAAACCATCTCCGTTGCGGCAGCACAGGATCGACTGCCGATGTTTGTGCGGGCGGGCACGACGCTTCCGCTGTGGAGCGAGATGCCGCGTGCGGGCAGCCATCCAACCGAACTGCTGCTGCGGGTTTATCCCGGCGAGGCGGAGACCATTCTCTATGAAGATTCCGGCGATGGATTGGATTACACGCAAGGGGATTATCGTTGGGTGTATCTCACCTGTCGATGGGAAGATGATGTCCATTTCGTGATCTCGCGTCGCGTCGCAGGGCGCTACAGCCCAACCTTCCGCAACATCCGCGTTGAAGTGGTCGGCTTTGAAGTTGAGCCGTTGGAAGTGAAGGTAGATCGGCGGGGTGCTCCCATCTGGTTCTACGACGACGGCGTGGTCGAAATTACGGCGGATGATAGCTTCAGCCAGATTGAAATCACCCGCCAACCCAAGCCCGATGACGATACCGTTTCGCACCGCGGCAGACCCTGAGCTTCATACCATTCAGTTTGCTCGTCTTTGTCCCAAACCTACCTACAACGCAGGGGAATCAACAAGGGCACATGTTACTGTGCCCTTGTTGATTTGAGCGTATTTGCTGTGTTGCTTACGCTGCTTTTTCTCCGTAAGCCTGATCCAGCGCTTCGAAATTGGTGAACAGGAAATGATCGTGGTAGTAGTGTATCCACAGGAACGACAGAATCGCCGTGTAGTAAGCGGTATCGAAGTGCGCATTCGCGTCAATGCCCGGCTTGATAATCGGCGCAATCGTATACACGATGCCGAAAACGATCAGCGAACCCACCAGCATCATCGTGCTGAGTGCGAATAGACCTTTCGAGTCTTTCGTTTTCTCCGCGAACTGCGCGACCAGCGGCGCAGAGTTCTTCAGGTCGCCGTATTGCTGGCGAATCTTGATGATGTAGAAGGTGATGGCAAGGTATTGGAACGAATGCCACGTGTTCATGCCCTGGAACGCGGTGTCCAGATTGGGCAGCGCAGGCATGGTGAAGGCAACGGCAACCGTCAAGACGAGGAATATCGTCTTGGGCCAATTCAGATAGCCGCCGCGATATTCAATGATTGACTTGATGATGAACGCCACCAGCGCGAGCACGAAAGCTGTCGAAGCGAAATAGAACAGCCATGGGCGCTGGAAGAACTCTGGAATGACTCGTGCAAGGTCATTGGTGCCGATGTCGAAATTGCCACGGCTGATCTTGAGTGCCGCGAACGGGAACAGGCACGTCATCACGATCCCGTAGTCGATCAAGCGGGCTGGCAGGGAAACCGCGCTGCCTTTGCGCACGAACTTATGCTCTTTGTGATTGTAGAGTTCAACGATGTACGTGATCTGGTGCAAGACGTGTGTCGCAGCCCAGAAGAAGAAGACGGTGAGCAAAAGCTGCAAATTCAAAAATGCCAGCGAGACCACAATGATCGGGATGATGACCGATGACCGGATCAACATCGGGTAGCGTTTGTTGAAGTCCTTGTCCAATCCGGTGCGAAGGAAGGTGGACATCATGTGTGGACCGCCGACAGCGATGGCGACAAAGCCGTTGACGATGTTGCGGCTGACGTCAGGATGCAAACCAAGCTCAACGCCGATGAGATAGAAGATATACGGCAACGGAACGCAAATGACGCTCAACGAGATAAACATCAAGTCCCACTTGCGACTGCGCAGCCATAAACCCGAACTCTGCGGAGCCAAAGTGGAAGCAGAACCCAAACTGGCGCTTGCTACACTCATGTAACCCCTCCTTTACATGCTATAGCCCATTTTACACAATTTATTTAGCGTTGCAAAGTAATTCTGCAAATCCACTTTGCGTGCAAGCTATATAACGACAGGATGGGGCATTTAGTTGCGCGGGACGATGTGATGTTCTCGACAACGTGCTTCATAGCGTTCAGATGCGCCAACGAGAATGACCGGATCGTTGTAGTGGGCGGGCTGACCATTGACCAAGCGCTGAGTGCGGCTTGCCTGTTCGCCACAGACCACGCAGATCGCATGAAGTTTGGTCACTTCTTCTGCGCAAGAAAGCAGGTAGGGCAGCGAACCAAATGGCTCACCGCGAAAATCCATGTCCAGTCCGGCGACGATGACGCGAAGTCCGCGACTTGCGAGGTCTTGAACCAATTGAACAATCTCTTCTGAAAAGAACTGTACTTCGTCGATGGCGACGACGGTGGTGTCTGGCTGTAAAGCGTCGAGGATTTCTTTTGGCGTCGTGACTGGCTGCGCTTCGATGTTCTGTCCGTCGTGGCTGGTGACGCGCTCAAGTCCATAACGAGTGTCGATGCTGGGTTTGAATGCCTGTACTTTTTGCCTTGCGATGATGGCGCGGCGAACACGGCGGATCAGTTCTTCGGTTTTGCCGCAGAACATACTGCCGCAAATCACCTCGATACGCCCGGTATGATGAATCATCGTCATTCCTCCTGTGGTGCAGGCAAAATGAAAGGCAGGCATTTGATTTCATGCCTGCCCTCGAAGTGCAGTGTCGTGAATTATTCTGCGGCGGCTTCGGCTGCCTTTGGAAGCTCGTAGCCACGTGTGCGGAGCGCTTTCTTCAGATCGCTGAGAACCTTGCGTCCGATGCCGGGGATTTCCAACAGGCTCTCTTCGCCGCCAGTTTCCAGCCGTCCGATGAAATCGGCAACGGTGGCGACGCCATTCTCGCTGAGGATGGTGGCGTAACGCTTGTTGATCTCCAGTTCGGCAATCGGCAGGTTCATGGGCGTGCGTGCAGCAAGACGTTCCTCTGCCTCGAGGCGCTTGGCGTCGCGGCGCTGCAAGCGCTTCATGAAGCGGTCAACCTGTCCTTCGGTGTCCACGATGCGCTGTTCGCCCGTGTAGAACGGATGGCAGTTGGAGCAAATGTCGGTGCGGATGGTTGGGACGGTTGCGCCCGTCGTCCAAGTGTTTCCACAGGCACAGGTGACGACTGCCTCTGGATACCACGTCGGGTGAATGCCTTCTTTCATGTGATGTCCTCATCTTTCACGTGATGGTCTGTCCATCACGCATTCTCGCGGATATAAACTACAGGGCGGTTGGTTGAACCGCCCTCGTTACTGTGCGGCTTTGAGCGCAGGATTTTCGGGGTAAACGCTGATTTGCTTGCGTCCACCTTTGCCCGGCGCGTACTCGAAAACCACGTAGCCTTCGGCGGTGGCGAAAATCGTGTGATCCTTGCCAATACCGACGTTGAGTCCCGGATGAAATTTGGTTCCACGCTGGCGAACGATGATGTTGCCGGGAATGACGAATTCGCCGCCAAACTTCTTTACGCCGAGACGCTGCGAGTTGCTATCACGACCATTGCGGCTGGAACCACCGCCTTTTTTATGAGCCATTTTTCTTTACTCCCAGCAAATCTATAGGTCTATCGAATCAATGCGAAGGCGGGTGTAATACTGACGATGACCGCGCTTGACACGGTATTTGGTGCGCTGGCGATACTTGAAGACGATGACCTTCTTGGCGCGGTACTGGTCAACAACGGTCGCCTTGACGACTGCGCCGTCTACCAGCGGCGTGCCGATGACGGTTTTATCACCATCGCCAACCAGCAGCACGTCCTTGATTTCAAGGGTGTCCTCTACGGCGTTGGGCAGTCTTTCCACGTCGATGGTCTTGCCGACTTCGGCGCGGAACTGCCGATTTCCTGAACGAATGATGGCGTACATTGGGGTCTCCACACTTCACTTCACCGCCGAGACAGCACGTTTCACAAATGGGCGTACACAACGGGGAAGATGGATAAACAACAGACGATGTAAGAGTGTGTTATTTTACGTGTGGATGTGGGGAACGTCAATGTATATTTCGGGGTTTGATACATTTTGCTGATAAACAGGCAATTAACAGGAAACGTTTGAAAATGATTGGTTTGAGGATAGAAACATGTGAGGATTGAACTCAAATTTTCACGGATCAAATATCGAAGGGGAAGGGTAGCAGACGAAGATGTTATTGAGAAATATGAAAATCGTTGGACAGTTTGTACGAAACTAACGCCCTAAATAGTAGAGTTCTTTGCCGCTGCGCATTTTCTCGTCCATTTCTTTTCGCCATTGGTGATATTCTTCTCCAAACGGGATTTTCTTCTGGCACATGGCAAAAAAGTATTCGTAGAAATAGGGTTCGTTCGAGGCTTCCTGCAAGGACTGGCAGAGGCGGGCGCGAACGAGTTTCTCTCCAAACACGCGATTGACCGACTGCTCGAACACCAGTTGTTCAAGCGGGGCGGGGTCAACGGCATCCTGAATTCGCCCCCACGTCAGCACGTAAAGGCGAGAGCCGTTTTCAAGTTCGAGCGCGAGCGCAACGATGTCTTCCATAGCACATCACAGTTTTGTCGTAACCAGCAGCGCAGGCTAAGTATCGTAAGGTGTCGAATATAAACAGCGTTACTTAATCTTGATACGCACATAATAACTGTATATAACGTGTAAATCAATAATTGTTGTAGAAAATAGGTTTGAGTATGAAACTGTCATCCAGCAAGTTCACGGGACCGATTTTGATTACGATAGGAATCGTGATGTTTATCGCTAATCCTACTTTTCGGGGCTGCTGGTGATGGCGCGATCCGGTACATCTGACTGATTCGGCGGCTGATCGTGCTTGAATAAACATCGCGTCGCCGAAGGAGAAGAAGCGGTAGC
>DATGQJ010000109.1:0-3389 GCA_035304265.1 Oceanobacillus sp. | reverse complement strand
GATCACCGAAGATACACGCGCCGGATTCTTTTTAGACCTCATGCCCCTTGTGACTGGCGACCCAGATTTGAATGTCGGTGATTTTTATCCGAGTATCTGGCAGTCATTCCAGTGGGACGGCGGAATCTGGGGGATGCCTGTCGGTGGCACGGTATCGTTTATCATGTACAACCCGGCAGCCTTCGACGAAGCCGGACTATCGTATCCCAATGAGGGATGGACGTTCGACGATTACGCCAACGCCACACGCGCTCTGGCGCAGGTGGGTTCCGATGGAAAGGTCGAAGCGCCGGGCTTTATTGCATGGGACGCCGCCAGTCTGTACGTGGCACTCACCGGAGAGCGCTACTACGACGACTCCACCTTCCCCGCCAGCCCGCGGATTTACACACCGGAATTGGAAGCATTCCTCGAAACTTACGTCTCGCTGCAAGAGGAAGGGGTGCTGAATCCGTCTTCAACGGGTAGTCTGGATATAAACGAGATTCCGATGATGTTGGATGGTCCATGGCGGCTTTATAACGCCGGATTCAGCGATGAGGAACCGGTAAACTGGCAGGTGTTATTGCCGGGTGGCAGGGCGACGTTGAGCGTTCAGGGATTCGCCGTAAGCGCAGGCACCGATCACCCGGAACTGGCTTACGAGCTTACCAAGTACCTCACCACTCAGCCGCAGATCATCGGTTATACCGGCAGTGTTCCGGCTCGCCAGAGTATGGTTGGGGTTCAGGATGAGAACAACCCTTTCGCAAGGCTACAGGCACCGGCAGAGGTTCAGGCGGTGATTGATCGGGCATTGGCGAATGCCATCCCAACGTCGGAAATACGATTCGGCAATTATGTCAGCGCGGCGCTCTCCGCCATGCTCAACGAGGATGAAGCGAAAACGGCGCAGCAAGCCCTGCAAGATGCCGAGGCAGAGGCGATTCAGAATCTTGAAACGGCAGAGGCAATACGAAACTCGGTGACGTTGATGGTGGCGCAGCCGACGCCGACTCCGGTGTTGGCGCAGGGCGAAATCAGCTTGCGCTTCCGCCTGTCAGGCAGTTTTGCGACGCCGCCGAATCGCGATCAATGGGATGCGCTGATACGAGAATTCGTCGCCACCGATCCTGAAGTTGGAAACATCGAACTGATCACAGGTTTCAGTCAGGGGCAGGAGGAAGTAGACTGCTTCTACGAAGACTGGGATGGGCGGGTCGCCAACATGGATATGGCAAATCCCGACATTCTGAGTCTCGATCCGCTGGTCGGGGCTGATCCGGCTTTTAACCGTGACGATTTGATCCCGCGCGTGCTAAATCAGGTCACGCGGGACAACCAGATCTGGGGCTATCCTATCGCTATCTTCCCTGAAGTGCTGTGGTACAACCACGAAACCTTTACCGAGGCGAACGCTATTGCTCCCGTGAACGGCTGGGATGTCGCGGCATTCAACGACGCCCTTGAAGCGATTGGGACGATTCCGGATGGGCTGCCCGCTTTTGTGCCGAATTTTGGCGGCGCGACTTATCTATCGCTGCTGATGGCGGCGTATGGGGCGATTCCTTACGATGACCGGACGAATCCGCCGACCTTGAACTTCAACGATCCGGCGACGATTGAAGGCATGAGGCAGGTGCTTGATCTGGCAAAAGCGGGGTATATCGACTATCAGGAACTGGCGGATATGGGGGGCGGCTTTTTCAGCAGCGGCAATACTGCGCCTATCATGACTGACAGCCTGAGCGCGGGAAACTGGCGCCTGCTCAATCGTGGTGAACCGCAGATGGCGGATGATCCTTATCTGCTGACGACCTACCCGATTGGATCGCAGTATACGCCGCTGTCGTACAGCGTGGGTTCGGCTTTTATCGCCGATACCGCCGTCAATCCTGAGGCGTGTTATCGCTGGATTAGCACGCTTGCCCAACACCCGAATTTGCTCATAGGGATGCCAGCACGTCGCTCGCAACTCAGCGACCCGACGCTTGCAGCCGCGCTTGGCGACAACGTGATCGCGCTTTACGAGCAGTACAGCACCTATCTGGATGATCCGAACGCCATTGTCTTTGCGCGATATGGCAGTTCGAGCTATCGCGGCGCGTGGATGGAGCAGCGCTGGCTCTACCGCGTGTTTGATCGCTACGTGCTTGAGAATGGCGATCTGGAAGCCGATCTCGTCCAACTGGAGGCGGACATCGCCATGTATCGTGAATGTCTGGCGAACGTGCCGGAGTACAGCACGTTAGGTGCGGACGCGACGGAAGAAGAGTGGATGGCGCTTCAACGACAGATTGCCGAATGCGCGATTGCGATTGATCCTTCGGCGCGACAGTATTACAGCTACCTTTATGATGGAGCGTAGTTGTCCGTAAGTGAGAGCGCCACTGAGAGTTCATCCCCAGTGGCGCTCTTTGTTTTTCCTTATGCTGTGGTTGCTAAATCACAGTCTCCGGCACAGGTTCGCCCGCATAGGCGAGGATGATCTGCTCTCGTGGGATGCCTGCTTGCAGCAGCGCGTCCAGTACGATTTTGTCGTTTTGATCACGCTCCACAATGACAAGATCATCTGCTATGCGAACGACGAGGCTAATACCGGAAATATGTTTTCCCTGAACACGTGCCACATCTACCACGGTAAAGACCAGCCCATCCTCACTTTGAGTGAGGTAACTGTAACCGTTCAATGTCTTACCTGCATAACCTGCAACGACTTCGCGAACCGTCTCTTTTAAGGAAGCCATTTTACGATCTCCTCACGCTCTGGGTCGAACACTAACAACGGAACATTTCCATGCTCGATACTCATAGCCCCAAGTTTTTCACTCAAAATACCGTAGTAGGTCGCCTGCGAGACAGCTAAAAACAGTGGGGTGTTCTCTCCTGCATCATCCAATGCCCAACGATATAGAAAATACTTGCCTAAAGCACTGGCTAACGCTTCTACTGGCGAAGGAACTTCTTCCAGTTCTTTAACTTCGATCAGCGCGACGAGACCCCTACTGACATGGGCAATTTCCATGTCTATAAAAAGGTTACGACCTTCAACGATGATCTTGACTTGTTCCGCAGTTATTGTCCAACCATCTTTCAGGAGCGCACGTTTTACAGTGTCATGGTAATAGTCTTTGGCAGGCAACCTTTATGCTCCAATGACGCAGACCGAGTTGAACTTACGCCTCGTCCACCGGATTTTCCAGACGGAAGCCGTGACCGCGAATCGTGAGGATGTAGTTCCACGACGGGTCAATCTCGTTGAGGCGGTCACGCAGGCGGCGCACCAGCGCGTCAATTGCCTGCTCGCTCACGCCTTCGCTGATCGTGCCGGGCCAGACGGCATCCACCACCTGATCGCGCGTGCAGATGCGCCCGCTGTTCAGGTAAAGCAGTTCAAGCAGGCGGTACTG
>DATGQJ010000108.1:0-5427 GCA_035304265.1 Oceanobacillus sp. | reverse complement strand
CCGCAGCGATCAGGTACTAGAACCGGGGACGGAAATCGTGGTAGTCGATCAGGAAGGTCTGACCTTGTTCGTCGAAGCCGAGAAACCGAAGCGGCAGGAAACTTTGGAGGAGAGCAGTGAATATGGGACTTGAGACGATTCTCGTTATCGGGGTCATTCTCGTCATTTTCTATTTTGTCTTCAGTAGTTTTCGGGTACTGCCGGAGTATGAACGGCTCGTCGTACTGCGGCTTGGAAAGTATGCGGGCACGCGCGGACCGGGGCTAACCTTCATGATACCCGTACTGGAAAGCGCCCGTAAAGTCGATATGCGCGAGCGATTTCTGGAAATTCCACGCCAGACCGCGATCTCGAAAGATAACACGGCAATCGACATTGATTTCCTCGTCTACTACCGAGTGGTCAATCCCAAGCTCTCCGTTCTGGAAATCGAGAACGTGGTGCAGGCGTCCCTCAACATCGCCGCAACGACGCTGCGTGCGGTCATCGGTGACATCGAGTTGGACGATGTGCTGGCAAAACGCGAGCAGATTAATGACGTGCTGCGCGTGAAGCTGGATGAAGTGACCGAACGATGGGGCGTCAAAATCACCCGCGTCGAAATCCGCGAGGTTGAGCCGCCCATGTCGGTGAAGGAAGCGATGAATCGCCAGATGGCATCGGAGCGCGAGCGCCGCGCGATGGTCACGCGGGCGGAAGGTGAACGCACTGCCGCTATTATGGTGGCGGAAGGTGAGAAGCAGTCCGCTATCTTACGCGCTGAAGGTGAAAAGCAGGCATCGGTGCTTCGTGCGGAAGGTGAACGGCAGGCGCAGTTGCTTCTGGCGCAGGGTCGTGCGGCAGGTCTTGAGGCGCTCTATCAAGAGGCGAAAGATTTGGATGAAAAGACGATGGTGCTGCAATATCTCGACGCGCTGCGTGCCGTCGGCGCAAGCCCATCCACCAAGTTCGTCCTACCGATGGAGATTACCGGTTTGCTCAACCGTGTCGCCGATGTCATGCAAAATGGGAATGTCACTTCGTCCAAATCATAGGGCTTCGGGACGAAATAATTATAAGCAAAGGGGCGGTGTCATCCGCCCCTTGGTGTATTTGATCAATACTTAATGTCCGCCACTCTACCTGTCTCTGCCGCCTGCACAATCGCATCGCAGATCACGGCGTTCTTGTAGCCATCCTCAAAGGTTGCTCCGTAGGGCGCAACATCTTCATTGTTCACAATCGCATTGAAGAAGTGGTGGAACTCGTGAACGAAGCTATGCTCCCAGCCGATCCCGTGCCCATGGGGCCACCAGTTTTCCCAGTAAGGGTGGAAGGATTCGGTGATCAGCACGTTGTGGAATCCGCGCGTCTCTTTCGGTTCTTCGTCTGCCCAGTAGACATTGAGTTCATTCAGGCGCTCAAGGTTGAAGTGGATCGTCCCTTTTTCGCAGTTAATCTCGATGTTGTTGAAATTCTTGCGTCCGGCGCAGAAGCGCGACGCTTCCACGCTGCCAATCGCGCCGTTCTCGAATTCCAGCAGGGCGATGAACGCATCGTCCACATCCACTTTGCCGCGCCCGCCGCCGGGTAAGGGGCGTTCTTCGATAAAGGTCTTCGTGATCGCCTGCGTCCGTGTTGGTTCGCCCACGAGGAAGCGTCCCAGATCGATGATGTGTGATCCCAGATCACCGAGCGCCCCGCTGCCTGCTACGCTTTTATCCAAACGCCAGACCTTCTCGAAATTCGGGTCCATGATCCATTCTTGCAGGTAAACCGCGCGGAAGTGATAGATTCGCCCCATCGCGCCGCTTTCAATTAATTTGCGAGCCTGCACAACCGCAGGAACGAAACGGTAGTTGTAGGCGACCATGTGCTTCACGCCTGCCTTGTTTACCGCGTCGAGCATGGATTTCGCTTCGGCGGCGGTACGTGCCAGCGGCTTTTCACAGAAGACGTGCTTGCCCGCTGCGGCTGCCGCGTTGCAGGGTTCTTCGTGTGCATTGTTTGGTCCGCCGTTGTCGAACACCTGCACGTCCGGGTCATCGAGCAGCTTGCGCCAGTCGGTGTAGTATTTGGCGTAGCCGTAACGACGCGCGGCTTCGGCGGTGGCTTCTTCGTTGCGCCCGCAAATCGCCACCAACTTCGGGATAGCCACCGGCGGATACATCATGTAGGGTAATTTCTTCAGCGCGTTGGTGTGCGCTTTGCCCATGAAGGCATAACCGAGCATTCCGATGCCAAGTTCCGGTGCTTCTCCGGTTGCCTTGCGTCCTGCCATTGATACAAAGCCGACTTCTTCAGCCATGATTTTCTCCTATTCTTTTGAGGCAAATGCGGCGTCAAAAGCAACGTTGGATGGTTGGAAGTCGGTGCGGCGCACGAATTCGACTGCTTCCTTCGCGCCATGCTCACGATCCATGCCGCTGTCTTCCCACTCCACCGAAAGCGGACCGTTGTAGCCGATGCGGTTGAGAACGCGAATGATGCTCTCCAGATCGACATCGCCGCGCCCCGGCGACACGAAATCCCAGCCTCTGCGCGGGTCGCCAAAATTCAGGTGCGAGCCAAGAATGCTATGCCGTCCATCCAACCGAAGCTTCGAATCCTTGACGTGAACGTGATAAATCCGATCCGGGAAGTGTTCGATAAACGCCGCCGGATCGAACATCTGGTGGACAAAATGGCTGGGGTCGAAGTTGAAGCCGAAGGTCTTGCGATGATTCAATGCCGCCAGCGTTCTTTCAGCAGTATAGATGTCATAGGCGATTTCGCTGGGGTGGGCTTCCAGCGCGAAGCGCACGCCCTCTTCATCGAAGGTATCGAGAATTGGGTTCCAGCGATCCGCAAATTCCTTGTATCCCGCATCGATCATCGCGTCCGACGTGGGTGGGAAGAAATAGAGCATGTGCCACACCGGGCTTCCGGTGAAGCCGTTGACCACTTCCACGCCCATCAATTTCGCTGCGTGTGCCGTGTTTGCCACTTCCTGAGCACAGCGCTGCCGCACCCCTTCGGGATCGCCGTCACCCCACAAACGCGCTGGAAGGATGCTCTTGTGGCGCTCGTCGATGATGGCATCTGCCACACACTGCCCGACAAGGTGGGTGCTGATGGCGAAGCATTTCAGACCGTGCTTTTCCAGAATGTCCCATCGACTGCGAACGTAGCTATCACTCTCCAACGCCTTATCGGTCTCGAAGTGATCGCCCCAGCAGGCGAGTTCCAGCCCGTCATAGCCGAAGGATTTTGCTTTTTCCGCCAATACTTCAAGAGGTAAATCTGCCCATTGTCCGGTAAAAAGAGTGACAGGTCTTGGCATAATGAAGGTTCTCCTTTGCATAAGTGATATTTGAGGTGCGAGTATAGCTTATTTCAGCGTGAGTGAACAAACTCGGAAACGTTTCTTTCGTGATTACATCCCCCTAAAATTGGGGTAAAATAAGTATATATCTGAGGTAAAATTAAATCCTTTCCCGCCAAGGACTGACCACGAGTTTCGAAAGAGGGATACGATGGAGAAACAAGAAGTTGAATCCAGTGTTATCCACGCAGTAGGACACACCCGTGTTCTAGAGATCGAGTTCGAGAGTGGCAGAGTCTACCAATACTTCGACGTACCGCAGGACATTTACGACAACATGCTGCAAAGCGACTCGAAGGGACGGTACTTCAACCAGCACATTCGGGGCAAATTTCCCTATCAGGAAATTCAACTGATCAAGCGGAAATGACGCCGTTTTATAACCAAAAACCAACCATTTCATCTTGAATTCTTAGAACAAGTGAGCTATACTTGATCTAAGAATACACCGCCATTTCTATCTCAAAATCACAGCATTCTAACCGTAGTCGAAATGAGCAGTGGCTAATCGACGTTTCTATAACTGTCGGAAGAAGTTGGATGGAGGAAGCACACATGACGCCCCCCGTTCCCATGATTGGTGCAACTGTCCGTCAGGGTGATCGTGTTGGTAGAGTAGAGGGTATCGGTAAGCCGTTTCTCGACGGGACGCTCGCCGCGTATGTAGTTGGTAGCACATTTGCCGATTGGTGGCGTCTCGATGAAGTGACTATTGTCAGCGAAGAAACCGCGTTGGAAAAACGCGCGCTGTCTGCTTAAGGGAGCAATATGCCCAATCAGTTCCACATTCCGCCCGTCTTCGTAGACGCGGAGATGAGCGCACCACCACCCGCAGGCGCATTCCGCAAGCGCCCCGCGCAGCAAGTGTGTGTTGGCGATCTCGTGGTGTTGAGTGGTCAGGTCTGGCGTGTGAAAGATCGCCGCACCAGCCGCACATCGCCGCGCATCACCTTCACCCTCTGGCCCGTGATGGGTGGTCGCCCGGAGACCGAATCCTTCTTCCCGCGAGAATGGCTTCCGGTCATTCCGGTGGCGCGTTGCGCATAACAATTCCATACGTTCTGACTTCTCAAGGGCGCAGCAACTACTGCGCTCTTGTTTTTTGGCTCAACTCTAGAAAGAGTGAAAAGGGTTGGGTAAAGTAGGACACATGGAATTTCCAATCACCGATTTACTCAGTCAAGAACAAAGCGAACAATGGATTCTGGACTACTTCCACCCCGACGGGCTGAAGTGTCCCCGCTGCCGGGCATCGGTGGCCGATGCCTACGTCCACCGTCAGACCAGGAAAAGCCAACTGACGGTCTATCGCTGTAGGCATTGCCAGCAGATTTACAACCTGTATAGCGGGACCGTGTTCCAGCAGCGGCATCTGACCCCACAGCAGGTGGTCTTGCTGCTGCGCGGGGTGCTGAAAGGTGAAGCGACGACCACGCTGGCCGCTGAGTTGGACGTGAGCTACCAGACCGTGCTGGACATCCGCCATGAACTGCAAGCCAACGCCATCCAGATGCAACCCGATACCCCACTACCCGATAACGTGACTGAAAGCGATGAGATGTTTCAGAACGCGGGGGAAAAAAGGGGAGGAACATTTTGATCCTGCCGACCCGCCGCGCTGCCGGGCCAACAAGCAGCGGGGTCGTGGCACCTACGCTAATGATCGTCCGCCGGTGCTGGGCACGGTAGGACGCGAAACCGGACAGGTGCGGCTGCGGGTGGTGGCAGACACCCAAGGTGCCACCTTGCGTGCCCATGCGCACCGCTTTCCCTTGGGCGAGGCGATTATCAACACCGATGAATACCAGAGCTACAACGGCATCGCTCGTGAGCGCGACAGCGTCTGTCATGGTCAACATGAATGGGCGCGCGATGACGATGGGGACGGCTTCTGTGAAGTCCACTGCAACACCACCGAAGGGCTGTGGACCGATGTGCGCAACTTCATTCGTCCGTTCAAAGGGGTTCATAAGAAGAACCTGGCTGGCTACATTGCCTTGTGTGAATTCCGACGCAATATCAAACGTATCTCGCCCGCTTTCATTGCTCAATTGGTTGCCTTTCACTCTTTTTACCCATGAGCC
>DATGQJ010000107.1:0-9644 GCA_035304265.1 Oceanobacillus sp. | reverse complement strand
CTCCACGCAGTCGCCCCGGTTCAATGCAGTTGGGTGCATCGTCGATGTCCGGCTGAATGTCAAGCACTTCGACAACGCGATCTGCGCCTGCAATCGCGACGTGAAGCATTTCGTTCATCTGTGCCATCACGGTGATCGGCTGGTAGAAAATGCCCAGATAAAGCACGAAGGCAACTAAATCTTCTACCGGCATTCTGCTGCCTAATGCAGCATGACCGCCGAACAGCACCACGATGACGGTTCCCAATGCGGTCAGGAACTCAATCGACGGCACGAGAAATGCCTGCATCTTGAGCGCATACAATCGGGTTTTGATGGTGCTGGTCGAGAGCGCGTTGATGCGCTCATATTCGCGCGGCTCTTGCGTGAAAATCTGAATCTCTTTGATTCCGATCAGATTATCCTGCACCACCCCTACGAGCGTTCCCAGTCGCTTCGAGGCGTCTTTGAAGCCCTTCCGCATTCGCTTGCCGAAGAACAGCGTGCTGGAGAACAACAGCGGCATGGGCAGAAGAGTCAGCAGCGCAAGTGTGGGATTCAGGCTGAGTAGAATGAAGCCGACGCCGAACAGCAGCAAAACGTTGACCACCATATCCGGGATGTAATGGGCGATCAGTGGTTCAATGTCCTGTGTATCGCTGATAACGCGCTTGAGCAGTTCACCCGTTTGCTGATCTGCAAAGAAGCGGGCGGAAAGCCGCTGCAAGTGACTGTAAAGCACCACGCGCATATCGCCAACGAAGCTATATGCCATCACGTGCGCGATATAGGAATAAAGAAAGCGAAAGAGGGCGCGTAGCCCGAATACGACTGCCAGCGTGACCGCCAGCATGGTGACGCGATCAACAGCCGCCGCGCCCGATTCGACACGGATGATTTGTACCAACTCGCGTACCAGCCATGGATTGATGAGATTTGCCGTCGTGATACCAAGCGCCGCTGCGATGACGATGACCATGTGCCAACGATAGGGGCGGAGGTGCGGCAGAAGCCTGCGTAAAGAATGCATAGGGTGAATATCCTGTATGGTTCCCCTGAACATCCTTACACAGACTACATGGATTGACAAGATGATGAATGGACTCAGTAGGTATCGGAGAAAACTTCTTCAGTGGGTATATCCATTGAATTTCGTTCGTAGCCTGCCGCACGGAGGCGATCCTGCACGGCGGTGTTGGCGATTGCTGCCAGCGTGCTCCCCGTGAGGAGTATCCATGCTACCGGAAAAACCATGCTGAACACGACAACGACAGCGCAGACCAGCCAGACCCCAATCGTGAAGAGTGGATTGAGCAAAATCATGACGGCGGCATTGCGGTAAGCGCCTTTGAGGTTCGGTTGCTCCATTGCGTTCAACAGGGTCCACACATAAAGCTGGATGGCGAACCAGATGAACAACGCAAACAGCCAGATGATCCGTAAGACCATCACGCCTGCGCCTGTAGCATACTGGTATGCATACAGGTTGGTGAGGTTGACGACAACCAGTACCACGTTGAGGATGCCGATCACCAACCCGCGCTTGAGGTTTTCCCGAAATCCCTGCCAGAATTCGTCAAATGAGGCGGTGGGCTGGCGATGAGCATAATAGCTGAAGCGGGTCAGTCCAGCCCATGCAGCCGGGATGGTGATGATGGGCAGCGATAGCGCAATCCACAGGATGTTCGCCCAGATATACTGGTAGCCGCGATATTGCAGGTGAAGCAGCCCGCGCCATCCTGCCCGTAGCCCACCGAGCATCTCGCCTAGCCTTTCAATCCGCTGTAGGTGACGCCCTCGACGAAATAACGCTGGAAGATGAAGAAGATGATTGCCAGTGGCAACGTCGTGATGACCGATCCGGCAAGGAATTGATGCCAGCGCAGCGTTTCGCCGCTTGCGCCGCGCAGCGTCGCCAGTCCCAGCGGCAGATTATACAGGCTTGGATTGCCGCCGACGATGATCAGCGCATCCATAAAGTTGTTCCACTGTCCTTGAAAGCTGAAGATCGCCAGCGCGGTCAACGCCGGAGTCGCCATTGGCAGCACAATGCGGAAGAACATGACGAAGCGATTTGCCCCGTCAACCTGTGCCGCTTCCTCGATCTCATCCGGGATCGACTCGAAAAATTGTTTCATCAGGAAGATGCCAAACGCATCGGCTGCAAGGGTGATGATCACGCCCTGATAGGTGTTCAGCCAACCCAACTGCCGCAGAATGATGAAACGTGGGATAAGCAGCACGACGCTGGGGATCATCAACGTGCCGAGAATCACGAAGAATATCAGTCGGTTGCCGGGAAATTTCAGCCGTGCGAGCGCGTATCCCGCCAGCGAATCGAAGGCGAGGCGCAGCAGCATGATCACCACTGAGTAGACCGCGGTGTTGAATGCCCATCGTCCCAGATTGGCAGCGAATACTTCCTGATAGCCTTCCGTCGAGGGGTTAAAGGTGACTGTGCCCGTCGTCGCGTCGGCTGGAAGCACACGTCCTTCCGGCGAAACGCAGCTTACGCCGAAGGGCGGAACCGGGATGAATGCCTGCGGTTCGGCAGCGATGGCGGGAAGGCATTTGAACGAGTTCGCCACCGTAAAAACGAACGGCAAAATCTGAAGCAGCGCGAAGATGATCAGCACCGTCATGCTGACGATAGGCAATATCCGGCGGACGATACGCCAGAAGGGGGGCTGTTCGTGGACTGGAAGCGCAGCAGTTGTCATGGCTCATCTCTCCCTATACGTCTGCTCGCTCGCTGACGAAACGGCGCTGGATGAGGGTGAAGGTGAAAATGATGATAAACAGCAGCACAGCCGTCGCCGCCGCCTGTCCCATGCGCGTATCGGTGAATCCGCTGGCGTAGACCAGATAAGCAATGGTCAGCGTGGTATCCGCAGGACCGCCGTTGGAAATCACGAATATCTGGTCGAAGACCTGAAACGTGCCGATCAATCCGATGGTGACGACGAAAAACGTGGTCGGGCGTAGCAGGGGAACGGTGATTTTGCGGAAAATCTGCCACGCATTCGCTCCATCCACGTAAGCTGCCTCATAAACGTGCGAGGGAATGTTTTGCAGGGCGGCGAGATAGATCACCATCAGTGTGCCCGTCGTCGTCCATGTGTTCAGGATCATGATCATCAGCATCGTGACGCTGGGACCGCTGATCCAGTCCCACAGACGGATGCTTGCGATTTCTAGGCTCGCCCAATCGCCAACGCTTCGTCGCGTGATGCCGAATAAGCCAAGAAAATTGTGAATGATTCCATTGGGATCGTTGAGCCATGTGACCTGTTGATAATCGGGGAAGATCGCTTTGAGGGCGAGGTTCACCAGACCATTGCTGGTGAAAAGCCACATGAAGATCAACGAGATGACGACGGACGACGTGATCGACGGGAAATAGAAAGCGGTGCGGAAAAAGCCTTTTGCCTTCAAAAATCGCTGGTTCACGATCACCGCAAGCGTCAGCGCAAGAAAGGTTTGTACGGGCACAACGCCTAAGACGTAATAGATCGTATTCTTGAGCGCTGTAAAAAAGCCTTCCTGCCGCGATCCTTCCCGTATCAGAAGTCGCTCGTAGTTTTCCAAGCCGACGAATTCATAAGCACCGTTGGGATTTTCTTCGCTGATGATGCCACGTGTCAGCGGTCTGATTCCGTCCCAGTTGGTCAGGCTGAAATAGCCCGCTGCGATCAACGGTACAACCATGAAAACGAGAAGTATGATGAGTGCGGGGGCGATAAAGGTGAGACCGGTGATCGCCTCCTGTCGTTTTTTACTGGCAACGGTTGAGACGGGGCGGCTTACCGGCAGTGCCGTCGTTGGCGTTGCGGTTTGAGCCATGAGATTTTTCCTTAAGTGACTAATTTAATAAGGGGCAGGTCGGTGACCCGCCCCATATCAATATGCAGCGTGATTACTCTTCGAGTAATTCTTCTACGACTTCACGCGCATCTTCGATGGCGTCTTCCACAGTGCTATTGCCTTCAACGGCGCTGACCAGACCGTTGGTAAGTGTATCACGGAATTCCTGGAAGCCCGGCGGCAGAACCGGAGCAACAGCGTATGCACTGCTCGCCACGAACGGCTCATATTCCTCACCACGCGCTTCGAGCCACGCATCTGCTGAGCTTGCACGGGCGGGCATCACGCCAAAGCCGCCTTCTGCCACCCGCATCGCGCCTTCACGGTTGGTCAGGAAGTTCACCAACTGCCATGATTCTTCGGGGTGCGCGTTGTCTGCGGCGACGCCGTAGCACTCGCTAAAGGTCAGTGTGCCTTCGCCACCGGGACCGGCAGGCAGTTCCGCGCTCGCCCAATTCAGGTCAGGATAGCTGTCCAGCAAGAACTGAATGATCCAGTTGCCTTCCATTGTCATTGCAGCCGCGCCCTGACCGAATGCCTCGCCAGCCCAGCCAGCGCCGACATCCTGCGGGGTCACTGCGAGACCATCTTCGAAGAGACCCACGAAGAATTCCATCGCTTCTACTGCTGCATCGGCGTTTTCACCTTCGCTGGCAAAGACGAAGTTCCCGTCTTCATCGTAGAAGGTGCCGCCTGCCTGTACATAGAACGCAAACCAGCGGTCAATGTTGAGTTCGACCACGAACGCGGGCGTACCCGTCGCTTCGGTGATCTGCTCCGACGCTGCACGCAGGTCATCCCACGTCCAGTCCGCTGTCGGATAGTCTACGCCAGCTTCATCGAACATATCGATGTTGTATTCAAGCGTGAGATTGGAGAAGTCCTTCGCCGGGCAATAGAACGTGCCGTTGTAGGTGAAGGTTTCAACCAGCGCAGGATAGATGTCGTCCACATCCTCTACATTGTCTTCTGCCGGAGCGAGTACCCCTGCATCTGCGAACTCATCGACCTTATCCTGACCCACATAGAAAACTTCCGGATAATCACCGCTGGCGAAGGCGGCTTGAAGCTGCGTGTCGTATTCCGGGCTAATCAGCAGCTCTACGTCAATATCAGGGTAGGCTTCCTCGAATGCAGCGATTTGCGCGTTAAGCGCCGCTTCTTCTGCCGGACTGGAACCATGTCCCCATAGTCTTATCGTCACCTGATCCTGCGCGACGACCAGACTACCGAATGCCAGCGCCAGCACAGCCAGCGCTAGGCTCACCAAAAGTGTCTTGCGCATTGCCATTACCTCCAAATCAAATACCTGCAAAACTCTAGCGCTTGACCTCACTTAATGTGAGGAGACTAACACGGGGTTCGTAACGGTAAACTCCCGTTTTTCGCCCCGGTAGTACACATTGAAACGCACTTCTCGCCAGTGATCTGGCAGGCTGGGATGAAGTGTTAATTCGCCTTGCTCGTTTATCTGTAAGCCACAAAAACCGAAAACCACCGCCTGCCATACACCGCCACACGCCGCCGCATGGATACCGTCTTTGACGTTGCCTTTGTTATCCTGTAAATCAATGTGCGCAGCGTGATAAAACAGCTTGTATGCCTCTTCTTTCAAGCCAAGTCGTGCCGCGACCCATGCATGTACCGCCGGACTCAACGACGAGCCATGATCGGTACGCGGGTAGTAGGTGTTCCAGTTGTTCAGCATCACCTGTTGAACGTTGATCCCGTCAGGTGCGCCGATGTGCTCGCCAAGCAGCGCCATCATCATCACGACATCTGCTTGCTTGATCACCTGCGTCTGAATGGTGCGGGAGTGACCAAGAATCGACTGCACGCTGGAAACGCGCGGCTCGTAATGCGGCACCGGGATGTATTCCATCTCGAAGAAGCCGGGGAATTGCACGTGAATTTGCTTCTGAGTGTCGAAGGGGATCAGCATCTTGAGAATGATGTCCTGCCATTTCGCCAACCGTTCTTCCGACAGGTCGAGCGATTTGGTTAGACGTTCCGCATCGTCGGGGGCGTTCTGGCGCAGCCAGTCCAACGTCTTGAGCGCCGTTTGCAGATGCCAGACCACCATGCGGTTCACAAACACGCTGTTGTCGATATTCTCGTGATACTCGTCGGGTCCGATCTGCTGGCTGATTTCATAACGCCCATCGAGTCTTTCAACCCGGCTTCCCCAGAATACGGCGGTATCAAGAATCAGTTCTGCGCCGTATTGCCTGAAAAACTCGCTATCCCCCGTCCATTGAAAGTATTGCCAGACGGCATAGGCGATGTCGGTGGAAATGTGCTGCTCACTGTCCCCTGTCCAGATGCGAATGCGGGAACCGTCCGGCTGCACATCCGACCACTGGGGCGTCGTTTCCTCGCCTGTGTCCGTGCTTTCCCACGGGAACATTGCCCCTTCGTAGCCGTTCGCCTTCGCTTTGTTCCGCGCCCCTTGCAGGTTGTGGTAGCGGTACATCAGCAGGTTACGCGCCAGATGCGGCTGAGAGAGGGTAAGCGGCGGCACGACGAAGAGTTCCGTATCCCAGAACACGTGCCCTTTATACCCGAATCCGGAAAGGGTCTTTGCGCCAATGCTGACGCGATCATCGTGGCGCGGCGCAGCGATCAGAATGTGGTAGGTCGTGAAGCGAACGGCGCGTTGGCATTCTTCGTCGCCTTTGATCTGGATGTCACTGGTCTCCCAGTATTTCGTCCATTCGGTTTCGTGGCTGGCAAGCAGGGTGTCGTAGCCCGTATTGACCGCTTCCGCTGCTTTACTGCGAGCGGTCTCCAGCGGTTTGACGACTTCGCGGCTGGTGTAAACCGACGTAATCTTGTCCAGTGTCGCCGTTTCTTCAGGGTTGAGCTTGAATCGCGTCTGAACACTGGGGCGTAACTGTGAGATGCTCGTTTCCGTCTGGTAGTTGGCGACGAGCAGGGACGCCATGCCGAGTACGTAGCCCGACTGCTGGGTTTTCGCCTCGATGCCTAGCTCATTTCCGGCGGCGATGATCTGCATGTCGGGATACCAGTGTGCGCCCGTCATGTTGGCAGTCGTGCCGTCCAGTACACTTTCAACCGTGATCTCCGGGCTGCCTTCCACACCCACGATGATGAGGCGCTGCGCCAGCACGTGAACGTCGTGCAAGCTGGCGAAGCGTTCAAATACCAGACGGACGATATTGCCGGAAGCCGCGCGGAACAAGACTTCACGCCGCAGCAAACCACGATCAAGATGCAGGGTGCGGTTGTAACCGATGACGACGCCCTCTGGGGGTCGCATGAAGTCGGTTGTTTTGTTGACGAGTTTGAAAGGGGTCTGATCAACCGTGATCTTGATGGGCAGCCAGTTAGGAGCGTTTGCAAGTTCCGGTACGAGCATCCCCTCTGCATGGTCATAAATACCATGTACCAGAGTGGCTGGCATATCGCCTTCGTAACCCTCTTCAAACGTGCCCCGCGTTCCTAAATAACCGTTGCCGATAGTAAAGAGGGTTTCGTAGTGATGTAGACTTTCTGGATTAAAAGCGCGTTCAGTAACTTCCCATAGCCTGCGGAACACAGTCAAATGCCTCGATATATGAAGAGGGTGCAAAGTTAAACGTTTAACTCTGGAAATGATTATAGATGTTCACCGTACTGTCAATAAAGATTGAGCATTTTGCACAGATTGAGCTTGCGGGTGAATCGTTCAGAATGTGAAGGGAATACCCTTAGCGGCGCAGCAGCCCGCGTGTTTTGTAGACTTCCGCTGCCTCGCGCACAAAACGAGCATTTTCAACCGCGTTGTAGGTGGTCTCCAATCGTTCCGCCAGCAGCATCAATTGCTCCCACGATGCGCGACTGGGGCGCAGCAGATCGTACATCTTCAGCAGTTCTTCGTTGGGGACAACAGTAAGTTCCGCCGCGCGTAACAGGTTGGCGGCAAGCTGTTCATAGCCCGCCTGCCGCGCGATTTCCGCCTGTGCCCGCAAGGTTTCCGCATGGATGCGAAGATCGGCGCTCGATAGGCTGCCATCCGATACGGCATCCAGCGTAATCTCGGAGAGAGGGCGTTCGCTGAAGGCGCGGAGACGATCCGCCTCATTGTCCATCAGGGGGTAGGTCATAGGTCAGGTTCCCAATCAAATCGCAGTTCTACAGGCAGTTGATCTTCGCGGATTTCCTCGGTCTCGCGACGGTGCAGCAGGGCGGTTTTGACGATCAAGCGTAGACGTGCCGTGTTGTCGATTTTGACGGCGACAGGGGTAGGCGAACGCCCAAGGGCGTAACATGCCGCGTTGCGCCCGATCTGTTCAAAGGTTTCCAGCGTAAGGCTAGGGGATTGTGGGAAAAGCTCAAGATTGTTGAGCGGCGCTAATCCCTTCTTTTGGATGACGGTGGTTCCACGCGACTGCAAGCCAATCGCAATGCCGCTTCCACTCAGACGCGCTCCGACATGCCCGATTGCCGCACAGTCCGACGTGTGATAGACCTTGACGATACGCGCGATCATCCCTTCGCTAGCGATTCCCGTCAAGATGGCGGCGAGCACATCTTCATGTGACAGCCCGTTGATGGTGTGGGTCAACGCTGTTCCGAAGGCGGGTCCGACGGCGACGATCACCTCCGGCATTGTCCCCGGACTGGCAGGACCGATCTCTGCCAGTTTCGCTACAGGTTCGCCCGTTTGATCCTGTATGAACTCCTGTGGTGACTTGACCTGTGGTAAGCGCTGCATCTCTTGCCAGCGTTCGCCCTCCGGGCGATAACCGGTGCCGGGACCGCGATAATCGTTCCTGTCGTTGATCGCGCTGATAACGTGGAAATCATGCGTGAAGATGGCGGCGGGTTGCAGATAATCGCCTGCCACGCGCTGCCGTCCCATTTCCAGAATGTTGCCTGCCACGTCGTCAAAGCCGCTGTTCTTGAGCGCCCGGATGATGGTCACGAAATCGTCCTTGCTCGCCAGAAAGTTATCGGCGGCAGCGAGATCGGGCACGAGATCGCGTGGCGGCATATCGTCGCTGCTGTGGGCGATGACTGCCGCTTCCACTTCTTCGTCGGTGATCGGCGGGAAGCCGAGTTCGCGGTAGATCGCCTGTATTGCCTGTGCCGCCCGCCGTCGGATAGCCAGTGCTTCTTCTTCACGAATCGGTCTTAAGCCGCCGTCGATCTGCATGTCGCGCTGCAAGACGTTGTAGTCGTCAAAATCCTCGGCGTCGAAGTTGCCGCCGCCGAACAGGTTATCGCGCTTGGGAATGGCGCTGTAGCCGGAGAAGATGAAATCTGTGCCGGGGATGAACTGAAGCATCAATTTGGCGGTCTTGCGAATGTCCGAATGCGACGCCAGCGCATCGTTGCCGGAGGCGCATTCCAGTCCCAACATTGCCGCCAGCAAGTTCTCCGCCAGCACCGCGCGAACGCCGCCGGGCAGCGCTTCGGGCAGGGCAATGCACGAGATCGACCCATTTTGCACGCCCTGACTGCCTGCGCCGCGCACGACCAGCAAACAACGCGCTTCCAGATAAAGCATTGAGCATTGCTGCGCGTGTCCCATCAGCGCTTCAGAGCCGGTGCCAGAGGTGAAGCGAATCTTGACACCACGTGAGGCATAGGCGGCGGAAAGAAACGCTTTCGACCACGGCGTATCATCGCCGTCGATGAAGGCGCGTTCTGTTCCGTAAACCGACAGCGTTTCGGCGTAAGTGGTCAGCCCTTTCATCGCCAGCCGAAGCCCCAAAGCCTCTTCCACCGCGCATTGGGTCAGTACGCCGCCGCGTCCGGTTTGCGAACCGACGAGGATCGCCAGCGCGTTGAAGGGC
>DATGQJ010000106.1:0-3045 GCA_035304265.1 Oceanobacillus sp. | reverse complement strand
AATAACTGACCATTGCCCGCATGGTCATCACGTGGACGACTTCGGTTTTGGCATGGAGCATTTGCAGCTCTGAAATCGCCAGATCGAGTTCATACGCGGCGGTCATCAACTCGCCCATGAACCCTCGCGCGATCCATTGTGTCGCCCGCGCCATTGCTCCTTCAAATGCGAGCTTATGCGCGTTGGCGGTAGAAACGGCTTCTTCGGCGAGCGCAGCCGCGTCGTAAAAGTGGTGCTGCCAGCGCCGCAAGGTCGAAAGGCTGATGAGCAGGTTACAGCGCAGCGCGGGTTCGTTCGATCCTGCAAGTTCCAACGCACGGTTGTAGTGCGCCAATGCCTCGTCAAAGCCGCCGCGATCTCGTTTGAGATCGCCGAGACTCGACAGCAGATACCCCTCTGTGCGCCGATCCTGTACCTGCGAGATGACGCTTAAGCCCTCTTCTAGCGTTGCCTGCGCCAGCGCATAATTCCCGAACTGGTGGTAATGGTAGCCGAGGTTATTGAGCGCCTGCGCCAATCCTACCGGGCTGCCAATCGAGCGCCGGATGGCGACCAATTCCTGCAAGCAGGCGGCAGCTTTGCTCAGTTGACCGACGTACAGATAGGCAACTTCGAGGTCATGCAGTGCCCTTGAAATCAGGTCGAGGTCACTGGTTTGACGAAGCAGTTCAAGCGCCTGTTCCAGATGTTGGATCGCGGTTTCGACCAGTCCCAGTTTGAGATTGGCAAAGCCGAGGATACGAAGCGCACGACCATTCAGCTTTGAGGTATCCGGCTGCGACCTCATCAACTGCTCGACCTGTGAGATCGCCTGGAAATAATTGCCAAGCTGCACGTTGATGTAGGCTCGATGTAGCTGTACATTGGCGATGCCGACTTCATCGCCCTGTCTCCGGTACATCCGCTCGGCGTCTTCGAGAAAGGCGTTGGCGGTGTCGTAGTCATACCGCGACATGAGCACGGTTGAGCAGGCGTAGAGCAGTTGTGGATTGAGGACGCCCGCTTTCATCAACGTCTCGTTCCAGTGGAGCAGGGTTTCGGTGCGCTCCTGCGTAAAATACGCCTGAATGAGCGATTGAATTGCTAGATTGGCTTGCTCCGCATCTCCCGCTGCGATGTAATGCGTGAAAGCCTCGTCGATGTCGCCTTTGTTTTCGAACCAGACTGCCGCTCGACGATGGAGTTCGGCGAACCTTTCAGGCTGCTGTTCCATAAACCGACGCTGCAAGAATTCGCGGAACAGGCGGTGGTAGGTCAGCCCCGCCGGAGCGCGGGTGATGAAGAGGTTGCGGTTGCGCATTTCCGCAAGCCACTCATCAACGTTCGGCAGCCCAAGCACCTTGTCCAGAAGCTCGGTAGTGATATACGGAAGCGTGGATGACGCCAGCAGGAAATCGCGCAGTCCGGGCGGCTGCGCATTCAGCATCATGTCCGCCAGCGCATAAAACAGCCCTTCGGGACCTTCACCGCTCAACATCAGATGTTCGAGGTCTTGCGGGAGCGGCTGTAAGGCGAGGAGCGTTCCGGCGGGCCAGCCTTCCAGTTTTTCCAGCAGCTTTTCGGCATTGGCGCGTGGAAGCCGGAAGCCCAGCAGGGTGTCTGCCAGCGACACAATTTCGTCTGCGGTAAAGCGCAATTGATCCTGCCCAATTGCCATCATCTCGCGCCGCGCGATCATCTCGGTCATCGGCAGCGCAGGCAGCGAACGGCTGATCATGATGACGTGGCAGTTTGGTGGCAGGAGGTTGATGAACGTCCTCAGCCACGTTTCGACGGCGGACGACCCGCTGAGGGCGTGTAAATCGTCAAGGACGTAAACGAAGGGCGTTTGGACTTCGCTTCGCAGATGATTGGCGACGGACGCCGCCAGTTCGACAGGGGTGAGACCCGGCGCAAAGGCTACCGATGCGGCGCTCGGCGCGACTTCGCTGAGTACGGCGACGCAGTGTTCGAAAAAGTAGGGTATGTCGCGTTCACGATCTTCTACGCGATGCCACACCACCGGATGATCGGTATAATGCGCGAACTGCGCCGCAATGGTGGTTTTGCCATAGCCCGGTGGCGCACAGATCAGCGTGATCTTATGCTGTAAGGCATGATCCAGTTTGGAGAGCAAACGAGGTCGCTCAATAACACCGGAAAGGCTTGGAATCTGGCTGCCGCGCTCGGCACCGCTGATCGCCATCAATTCGCCCCCTCTTTCGCTTGCCAGTGTGTTCTGGCAAACGCTAAAGCAATTTTAGATCAAATGCTATATTATGAAAACATTTCGTCTAAATTTAGAACAAATTTTCAGTTTTATGCTACCCGCGCCGCCTCCAGCGCTGCCACTAAATCCGACTTAAAGAATGGAATCTGAAGGCAGAAACTCGCGCCGCCTTCAATTGCCATTTGCCCCCATTGGTCGAAATCGCCCGCGCTCAGGACGACCACCGGAAGCATGGGAAATTGCTCGCGCACACGCCCAAGAAAAGCAACGCCACTCATACCCGGAAGCAGCACGTCCGTAAAGACAATATTGACGGACGGCTCTTGATTCAGCATTCGCAGCGCGGTCACAGGGTCGGACGACTCGCTGGTCGTGCAGCCGAGTTGTTGCAGCATGGATGCAAGCATTGTTCGTTGTGCTTGATCATCATCCACGATCAAAGCGTGTGTAGTGCCCAAATTCCCGCTCACCTGTGTACGCAACTCACGTTTGTGGCGATTGTAACGTATCGAACCTATGAAAGGCGAATATTACTATGTTGATTTAAACTAGCAAATGGCTCGGACAGTCCCAATTGCTCCTAATACCGCGTACAACAATCCGCTCCCCATTTCCTGAAACCCAACCGTGCGGGCGGGGACGTTGGTTTGCCTCAAGCCGACGACTGCCCTGACCAACAGGAGCACCAGCGCCAGTAGTGCAGTCCACGTCACCAGACCGTTTGCCCATATCACTCCACCGATGATCAATGCCATCACGTGGGCGATCAGGGATGTTCGGTGTGAAATCGGGCGTCCGTGAAGCACGCTCAACCGCGTCCGCACGTAAAGGATGGA
>DATGQJ010000105.1:0-5031 GCA_035304265.1 Oceanobacillus sp. | reverse complement strand
GCAATTATAGAAAGTCCGCAAAAGTGCTTTGTGGGTAAAAAATAGACAAAATGCGCTGAATTTGACTGGTAAAAATAGACAAAAACCCTTCATAGAAATCATCTATCGTTCAGTGAAAAGTGGCTAATTGTGCAAAACCGTTTGGACAGCCTGTGTAAATCTGTCGAAACGGCAATATAAGCCAGTTTGCACTCTCGGTGAACAGAATTTCCTCAGTTGTGTTATATTGTTGAGAGATTAGTTCTTTTTTGCATACTGAAGGAGGCCATTGTGCGTCGTCTGATCATCCTCATCGGCGTCTTGCTCATTCTGGTCTCTGCCGCCGCCGTCTCAGCGCAGTCGGGGCAGACATACCATATCGTCGCGCCGGGTGAAACACTGTCCCGTATCGCGCAGCGCTATAACACCACCGTCTGGGCGATTGCACAGGCGAATGGCATTTACAACACCAATTACATTTATGCCGGACAATGGCTGCTGATCCCAAGCAGCACCACCTACCCACCACCCTATACACCTCCACCAACATATGGCTCGACTTACTACACCGTTCGCTATGGTGATTCGCTCGGCAGAATCGCGCAGCGTTACAACACCACCATCTGGGCGATTGCGCAGGCGAACGGCATCACCAACCCGAACTTCATTTACGCCGGACAGGTGCTCGTGATTCCACCGGCAGCGCCTACACGTATCGCCACCTATTACGTGAGACCGGGCGATACACTGGGACGGATCGCACAGCGCTATGGAACCAGCGTAGGCGCGATTGCGTCGTATAACCGACTGTGGAATCCGAGCCTGATCTATGCCGGACAGGTGTTGTATATTCCATACTAACGAGGGGACATACGCACAACCGCGCGGGCATCTGCGTGGGCGGAAAACTTTTACTCATGACAACCCAAGGAGAAACTATGCGCCGTTTTATTTTCGTTCTGACCATGCTCACGCTGCTGCTGACGGGCATTGTTGCTTTCGCGCAGGGGCAGACCGTTCACGTCGTCCAACCGGGCGAAAATCTGTATCGTATTTCGCTGCGTTACAACACGACGATGGCAGCCATCGCGCAGGCGAACGGCATCACCAACTATAACCTTATCTTTGCAGGGTCACAGCTTATCATCCCGACGGGCGGCTCAACACCGCCGCCTGCCACGCCGCAACCGGGCGGGCAAACCATTTACGTGGTCGCGCCGGGCGATTTCCTCGCCTCGATTGCGCGGCGCTTCAACACGACGGTGACGGCAATCGCGCAGGCGAACGGGATTACCAACGTCAACATCATCTATGTTGGGCAGCGCCTGACCATTCCAACGGGTGGCACCGTTCCTCCAACCCAAGTACCGCCCACCGGCGTTCCGCCTACCGCGACACCTCCGGCTGAGGCAACCACCTACGTGGTACAGCCCGGTGACACGCTGGCACGCATCGCTGCCCGCTTCAACACGACGGTAACGGCGATTGCGCAGGCGAATGGCATCACCAACCCGAACCTGATTTACGTCGGTCAGCGTTTGACCATCCCCGGCGCGGGTCAGGTGCCACAGCCCACGCAACAACCCGGACAGCCTGTACCCACGCTGCCCCCTGTGACGGGACCGGTTGGCGGGTTTGAACTCGGCGGTCACGTCTTCAGCTTCTCCTATCCTGACCAGATGCGCGGCGCAGGCATGACCTGGGCAAAGAGCCAGATTCGCTGGAATCAGGGCGATCCCCCAAGCATTGCGCAGGGCGCGATTGATGCGGCGCGGTCACGCGGCTTCAAGATACTGTTGGGCATTGTCGGCAACCCGCAGCAGCTTGCGGCGAACCCAACCCAGTATTATCAAGATTTCGCCAACTTCCTCGGTGGTGTGGCGGCGCTCGGACCCGACGGCATCGAAGTGTGGAACGAGCAGAACATTGACCGCGAGTGGCCCGCAGGACAGATCAGCCCCGCAGCCTACACGCAGATGTTGAGCGCGGCATTCCAGGCGATCAAACGCGCAAATCCGAACGTGCTGGTGATCAGCGGTGCGCCTGCGCCAACAGGCTTCTTCGGCGGGCGCTGCACGGCGAACGGCTGCGACGACGACGCCTACATTCGTGGTATGGCAGCGGCGGGCGCTGCGCAGTTCGCGGACTGCATCGGCATTCACTACAACGAAGGCATTCTGTCACCGGGCGCGACCAGCGGCGACCCACGCGGCAACAGCGGTCACTACACCCGCTACTACCCGACGATGGTGAACCTGTACGCCAGTGTCTTCCCCAACAAGCAGTTGTGCTTCACTGAACTTGGCTATCTGTCGCCTGAAGGCTTGGGACCGCTTCCGGCGGGATTCGAGTGGGCGGCAAACACGTCAGTTCAAGAACAGGCGGAATGGCTGGCACAGGCAACCACGCTGGCACGACAGAGTGGGCGCGTTCGCCTGCTGATCGTCTGGAACGTGGACTCGACCACCTACGGCGCTGACCCGCAGGCAGGCTACGCCATCGTGCGCGGCAACCAGTGTCTCGCCTGTGTCACGCTCGGCGCGGCAATGGGCGTGCGGTAATTCGTAGTTGGTATTTGGTAGGGGTGAACCTATGTGTTCACCTCTACTTTTTCATTGTTGCAGCGACATCATCTGCCCCGCTCCACGCATACGCCCCTCGCTCCCGCATCAAACCTTGACAAACCTCGCAAGACGAAATGTAATAAGAGCATGTCTATTGAGGATTAGAGTTCGCACATGTCCAACTGGAAACATGCCCTCCTGAGCGTGATGGACAATTTTGAGCAGCGCTACGACGCTGCCAAGTTTCGGCTGATGAAACGACTGGGGCTGGGGAAGCTGTGTGTTCTTCCCTATCTGGGACATGGCACGACCAAGACGCTGTACCTGAAAGGGCGTGTGCTACGCGACAAGGGCATCACCAGCCCGATGGAAGACGACTCGATCTGGCTCAACTTGCTGAATATGTACAAACGCTACCAGAGCGATGAAATCCCCGGCGCATTGGTACAAGCGCGTTTTGGCGATCTGGTTCAGGACGCAACGACGGACGAAGAAGGCTATTTCTATTTTGAACTGAAGCCACCGTCGCTGCCGAAAAATGACGACATTTGGTATGAAATCGAACTGGAACTGCTGGATTATCCCGGTAAAGAGCGTAATCCGGCGGAACCGATGGACGTTCACGCAACGGGCAAAGTGATCGTGCCGCCGCCAGACGCCGAGTTCGGCATTATCAGCGACATCGACGATACGGTGTTACGAACGGACGTAGTGAACCTGCTGGCGATGGCGCGGAATACCTTCCTGATGAATTCGCGTACCCGCCTGCCATTCGAGGGCGTGGCGGCGTTTTATGATGCCTTGCGGCGAGGATCAACGGGGGAGAAATACAATCCGATTTACTACGTGACCAGCAGCGCGTGGAATCTGTACGACATGGTGGTGGATTTCTTCATCGTGCGCAATATCCCGCTGGGCCCGCTGTTCATGGTCGATTTTGGGTTGACCAAGCAGCAGTTTGTCATGCCGGGACATCACGAACATAAGCTCAAGACCATTCAGACCCTGCTGGATACCCACCCGACGCTGCCGTTCATTCTGATCGGGGACAGTGGACAAAAAGACCCGGAGATTTACCTGGAGGCAATCCACAACAACCCGAAGCGCATCCTCGCCGCGTATATCCGGGACGTGACGTTGGAGACTCGCGCCGCCGAAATTCACCTACTGATCGACAGAGCGAAGGGGCTTGGCGTGGAAATGGTGGTGGTCAAGGACACCTTTGCCGCCGCGCAGCACGCCGCCGACAAAGGGTTCATCACGGCTGAACGCCTGACGACCATCCTGAAGGAGCGCGATGAGGACAAACAAGCGCCAACCCCGCTGGAACAGGCGCTTAAGCCGGAGTCCCCGTAGTTTTTTTGCACTTATGGTATTGAATCCGTCCGTATTCCAACGCGCCGTCGATCATGAGGTCGAGCCGTTCCGCGCTTTCCTCAATGATACGCATACAGGCGGCATATTCGGTGTCGCTGAGTGGGTAGGTGGGATGATCTTTCAGGAGTGACAGCACACCCATGATATTTGACAACGGGGCGCGTAAATCGTGCGCCATCAGGTGGAAAAAATCGTCCGGCGTATATTGAAGAATCTTATCGCGGATCGCCTCGTTCGAGATTTCGCTCATTCCCCCTCCGTAATTTATCCGCTCTGAAAGACCATTGCCGCCGTAGTGCGCACCGTTTGTAGATGAATGGCAACGATTTCTTCAACGTCTTCAGCATAGCCGCCCGCCATCGTGACGGCGACGGGTAATCCCATTTCGCGGCACAATCCTAACACGATGTTGTCACGCTCTGCGAGACCTGAAAGTGAAATTGCCATACGTCCTAGCCGATCTTTCCTATATGGATCAGCGCCCGCGAGGTAGATAGCAAGGTCGGCGGATGACTGTGCGATTGCCCGACGCACCCCTTCTTCTACCATCGCCAGATAGAGATCATCAGTCGTTCCATCGGGCAATTCGAGGTCGAGATCGCTGCGTTCTTTGTGAAATGGGAAGTTCTTTGCGCCGTGAATGGAGAAGGTGAACACCGTCGAATCGCCCGCCAGAATCGCCGCTGTGCCGTTGCCCTGATGCACGTCGCAGTCGAGGATGACGACGCGGCGAACCCGTCTCTCTGCCTGCATGGTACGGGCAGCAACGGCGCTGTCGTTGAAGACGCAGTACCCTTCGCCGTGATCACGGCAGGCATGATGAGTTCCGCCCGCCAGATTGACGGCAACCCCATCATCCAGCGCGGCACGACACGCGCCAATCGTCGCGCCGACGGTGCGCACCGAGCGCCGCGCCAGTTCCGGCGACCAAGGAAAACCGAGCCGACGCTGCTCTTTGGCGCTTAATGTGCCGTTCAACACCTTGTCGATGTAGTCGGAATCGTGCGCAAATAACAGTTGTTCCACTGTGGCAGGCTCGGCAACCATCAGGTTTTCGGGCGCGATGATGCCTTCCTGCAACACGCGGTCACGGAGCAGGCGATATTTCGCC
>DATGQJ010000104.1:0-5818 GCA_035304265.1 Oceanobacillus sp. | reverse complement strand
TGACTACACCGTCTCAAAAGTATTCGCCCGCTCTGCCAACCCCGCAATGAACTTTCAGCAGCAGACATATATTCTGAGGGCGGAAGACGGTCAGGTCGCCGTAAACGACTTCATGTTACCCGCCAAATTGACCCGTTTGTGGGATGATGAGGAACAATACGAAGTGAAACCTGTCGCTGTCGAAATCAATCTCCCGTTGAGCGACGGTATCTTCGAATTAGAGGGTTAGCAGTAACGCTCCGGCATCGGCTGGATGTGGGTATCGTAGATCGAGAAGCCGCGCTTGAGGTAATTGGAAAGCGCGTGTGGACCATCGAGGTTGCAGGTATGCACCCACACCCGTTGCGTATCGCCTTCCCATGCGCGGGCAATCCCGTAACTCAGCAGATGTTTCCCCAGCCCACGCCCGATAAACTCAGGGCGCAAACCGAAATACGCGATTTCCGTGTTCTCGCCGTCTTTGAACAGTTCAACGTACCCCGCAGGAATGCCATGCACGTAAAGCACGTGAACGCTCGTCTCCGGCAGACGTAAGATTGATTCGAGTTCTTCCTCAGGCATGATCAGACGGTCACGCCAGCGCCACTGTTCACCCACCGACGAGTACAGAAAACGATAAAACCGCACGTCCGGCGCGTTCATCGACATGATCATCACACCGTCCGTGTCTTCAATGAACGCGGGTTTGAACGCCGCGCGATCTGTCATGTGCAGGTAGGTTGTCACCAGTACATCGGGGATGGGTTGTACGGCAAGCGCCATCGCTGTACCTCATCTATAGGATGATACGCTATAATGCCTTTCAACAATTGTCGTGAATCGGTTTCACCCGCTCGATAGCGGGTTTAGCCAAAAAACCGGATGAGTTGTTGTGCATTTCTGACAAAAGGTTGAAACATGGATTTCTCACTGAATGAAGAACAGCTTCAAGCGCAGAAGATGGTGCGCGAGTACGTCGCCAAAGAAGTCATTCCCACTATTGGCGAGTGGGATCGCAAGCAGGAGATGAACCCCGCCGTTCTTCCGCGCATGGCAGAACTTGGCATTTTGGGAATTTGCATTCCGGTGCGTTACGGCGGTCAGGGCTTCGATTACATCACGCTTGGCTTGGTCTGCGAAGAACTGGAACGCGGTGATACCACGCTGCGTGTGGTGATGTCCGTCCACATGGGCTTGAACAGCCTTTCCCTGCTGCAATGGGGCACGGAAGAACAGAAACAGCGCTTCCTCGTCCCGCAGGCACTCGGTGAGCAGTACGCTGCCTTCTGCCTCACCGAACCGGGTGTTGGCAGTGATGTCGTCAACATGAGTTCCACCGCGCGGCGCGTGGGCGACAAGTACATCCTCAACGGCGAAAAAATGTGGATCAGCCTTGCGACCAAGGCGCACAACTTCCTTGTCGTCGCCAAAACCGATCCCGACGCCGGACATCAGGGTTTGACGGCGTTCATCGTCACCCGCGACATGCCCGGTGTGACTACGGGCGACATTCACGGCAAGTTGGGCGTTCGCGCGGGTTCAACGGGTTGGGTCGCCATGCAGGATGTCGAAGTGCCGGTAGAAAATCGGCTCGGCGAAGAGGGCGAAGGCTTCAAGATTGCCATGTCGGCGCTCGATAACGGGCGTTACACCGTCGCCAGCGGCGCAACGGGTCTCATCCGTGCCTGCCTCGAAGACAGCCTCAAATATGCGCAGGAACGCAAAACCTTCGGCAAGCCGATTGCCGAGCACCAGTTGGTGAAGCAGAAGATCGCTTACATGCAGCAGTGGTATGATGCTGCAAAGCTGCTTTATCTGCGCTCCGGCTGGCTCAAAAATCAGGGCATCCGCAATACCCGCGAGACCAGTGTCGCCAAATGGTACGCCACCGATCATAGCGTTCAGGCGGCGCTGGAAGCCGTGCAGATTCACGGCGCTTATGGCTTCAGCGACGAATATCCGGTGGAACGCTACCTGCGCAACAGCAAGGGCGCGGTCATCTACGAAGGCACAAGCGAAATCCACCAGTTGATGCAGGCGGATTACGCGCTTGGCAACCGTGAGGACAAGCCGCTGCGCCGTGAGTTGCCCGCCTACGACCCCACCTACTGGCAAAGCGAACCCGAACCCGCCGTTGGCGATTAACGTTCATCAGAGGGGTAGACATTACCCCTCTTGGCAGGAGTACAGGATGATGGAAGCCGAACAACTGTCAGGGCAGATCATCGCCACCAATACCACGTGGGATGACTACATGGAGCACCACGCAGCAGATTTCGCGGAATGGGTCGATGGAGTGGTGATCAAGATGGCTCCTGTAAGACTTCAACATCATGACTTGTCAGCATTTCTGTTTGATCTTTTCCGTGAACTCTTGCGGCGCACCGGAGGGGGCAAAGCACTCATAGCCCCCTTCGTTATGCGGCTGGCAAAGTCATCGCGTGAGCCTGATGTTCAAGTAGTCCTGCCTGCCAATCTCGCCAGAATTAAAGACACCTACGTTGACGGTCCGGCTGATCTGGTAGTCGAAATCATCTCTCCTGACAGTGATACCCGTGATCGCGTAGAGAAATTCAGCGAATATCAGGCGGGCGGTGTCCCCGAATACTGGATACTCGACCCCATCTACGAAGAAACGCTGTTTTATCAACGCGACGAAAAAGGGCTTTTCCGCCGCATCCAACCGGACGAAAATGGCGTCTATCACAGCGCGGTTCTCCCCCAATTAGCGCTCCCTGTCGAAGTGTTGTGGCGTCCCAACTTACCCGACGGAGAAGAAACCCGACGGATGGTAGAAGCAATGCTAGGACGGCGGTCATGAAAATCGTCTTCTTCGGTGACAGTCTCACGTGGGGCGGCTACGGCGGCAGCTACTTCGACGAACTCAAGCCGCTCTTGCCTGATCATGAACTCATCAACGCAGGGGACGGCGGCAACACCGTCATCAATTTGCTGCGCCGCCTCGATGACGACGTACTCAGTCACTCGCCGGACGGGGTGTTCGTCATGGTCGGCGGCAACGACGCCATTTCCTACAGCCAACCCGCCACCCGCCAATACTACAAACAGGTACAGAAAATCCCCGAAGGCGTGGTCACGCCCGACCAGTTTTCACAGGTATACCGCGATCTACTCACCCGCTTGCAGCTTGCTCACACGTTGGTCTGGGTTGGGCTGACGCCATCCGAATACAACCCTGAAGTGGTCGAAACCGTGCGTAGTTACAATGATCTCGCCAGCGAAGCCGCCCGTGCGCTCAATATTCCTGTACTGGATTTGATGGCAGAATTCGCACCATCCCACATTCCCGAACGTCCACCCCTCGACATGGCATACATCCTCACCATCGGCTCGCGCCAGAAAAGCGGTTGGAACGAATACGCCAAAGCGCAGACGGAAGGCGGCTTCACCTTCACCTTTGATGGTCTCCATTTCACGCCCGAAAGCGCCAAACGCGCCGCTGAACTGCTTGCACCTTTCATCAGCGCCTGAGCCTCACCGTTCGTTGCCGCGCTTGAAGTTGCCCGTGAACTTCGCCATCACAAGCTGCGCCTCTTTCCCGTCCAGCCCTTCGATTCGGGTTCGGAATTTCTCCGCCTCTTTTCCGGCAAGCGTCTTGACCAGTTTTTCATACCAGTAAAGCAGCACCCGTCCATCCTTGGTCAGTTGGTAGGAAAAGAACGCTTCTTCCAGCTTTCCGCGCTTATCCACTTCCCCCATGAGAGTCATCTCCCTGTCGCAACTATGCACTCCGCTTCGCGTATATATCCATATACACACGACACAAATGAAGGAGTATACCGATGACCTGTGGTCGCGCTCTACTTTGTATCATATTCCCGCCGCTAGCAGTGCTGGATCGCGGTTGTGGGACGGTGCTTATCGTGCTGGCACTGACGATTGCGGGCTGGGTTCCCGGCGCAATTGCCGCCCTCATTCTCAACTACATGGCTGAAAATTAAGCCGCAACGCAGGGTACGAAATTTCGTACCCCGTTCGTCTTAAAAATGTGCTATCGTTGCTCTTGTGCGAACAGGAGACGACGATGAAAGCATGGTTCAAACGGTTCAAACGCGGCGATTGGCTCACCGTTCAGCGCGTTGGTGTGGTGCTGCTCACACTCGCCCTCGTCAGCGCCGTCATCGGTTATGCCATCGACCATCCCGAAGGCTTCACCGTCGAGCAGTTTATCGTCGATTTTTACGCCAACGTCAGCACCGAGCTAACCAGTATCGCCATCACCGTCCTCATCATCGACACCCTCAACCGCCGCCGTGAGGAACGGATTGGCGAAAACCGAGAACGCGAACAGCTTATTCGACAGTTGGGCAGCAGCGTCAACGAAGTCGCCAAACGCGCCGCCGAAGAACTGCGGGCGCGTGGCTGGCTCACCGATGGTTCTCTGCAAGAAAGTGACCTGCGCATCGCCAATCTTGAAGAGGCAAAGCTGTGGAAAGCCGATCTACAGGGTGTCAATCTCCAATGGGCAAAATTGAAGCGGGCAAACCTCAACGGCTCCATTCTTGTCGGCGCGAACCTGACGCAAGCGAACTTGCAGGCGGCACGCTGCGGCGGCGCGGACTTGCGCGGCGCGAATCTGTTTGAAGCAAAACTCTATCGGGTGAATTTCAAAGGCGCATATCTGCGTGAGGCGAATCTCACGGGCGCTCATCTCGAAGGCGCACGTCTGGACGGCGCTGACTTACGCAACGCTGTCCTTGAAGGAGCGCACATGGACGAGTTGACCATTCTCCCTGATGGGTGTGTCTGGTCGCCCGACGTTGACCTTGGACGTTTTACCAACCCCGATCACCCCAATGCGTGGCAAATCGTCGTCCCGAAAGGAACCGATACTGAAGACTTCGGCGACGAGTAGCCATCATCTACTCGCCTGATGGGCTGAAAATCTCCACGCGGTCACTGGTCGTCTCGAACGTCATTCCGCCCGCGCCCGTCGCCCCGCCGATGACAATCCAACGTCCATCCACGCCTGCCATCGTCAAGCCGTGTCGGGGCGTCGGCATGTCGGGAAGCCGCGCCCACATCTGCGTTTCAGCGTCGTACACTTCTGCGCGGTTGAAGGTACACCCGCTGTCTCCGCTGAACGCCTCACCACCCCCGGCGTAGACGTTGCCATTCACCGCCGTCACGTTAAAGCCGCCCCGCGCCGTCGGCATTTCCGGCAGGGTTTCCCATGTGTCGATTTCGGGATCATAAGCCTCAGCCGCCGCCAGATTTCCCTGTGACCACCGTCCACCGACAACGATCAATCGTCCATCCAGCGCCGTCGCCCCAAGATGCTCACGCGCTGTCGGCATCGGCGTCAGTGTCGTATCCCACGAATCATTCTCAGCGTCATATGCCCACAACATCGTCCCCTGTGGCACACCGCCGACGATGTACAGCCTGTCATCCACGTTCACCAGTTGATGTGCGCCGATTGGTTCAGGCAGATCATTCAACTGTCTCCACTCGTCCGTCTCCGGATCATAAACCCACGCCCGCGCATCCGGCGTAAAGTTCATGTCCTCGTAACCGCCCGTCACGTAGATTTTGCCGTCCAACGCCGCGATTCCCAGATGATGCAGTCCAACCGGCAGCGCTGCCAGCGTCGTCCACTCATCGTTCGCCACGTGATAAGATTCAAACGCATCCGAAATGCCATCGGCAGTTAATCCACCTGCCACGTACACCACGCTTTCCCAAACAGCCGCGCCAAGTTCACTACGCGGCGTCGGCATCGGTGCGCCTTCCGTCCACTCCCCTTCCACCGTCACATCTATCGGCGCGGCGCTGCACACAATCGGCATATCCTGAGCGAAGACAAGACCGCTCACCA
>DATGQJ010000103.1:0-3132 GCA_035304265.1 Oceanobacillus sp. | reverse complement strand
GTCAAGAGATGTTCCGCGCCGTAAATCTCCGGTGTTTCGGCAAGCACAACCGTGCCACCTTGTCGCACGATTTCATCCGAGACCATGCCCAGCACCGGATTTGCAGTAACGCCCGACCAGCCGTCGCTGCCGCCGCATTGTAAGGCAACCATCAATTCGGAGATGGGGACGGGTGTTCGTTCAGCCGAATTGACGTAGGGCAGCAATTCTTCTATCGCTTCAATTCCTGCCTGAACCGTCTTACGAATTCCGCCGGTTTCCTGAATCGTCAACATGGGTAAGGGCATGTGCCCATTGGCGAGATCGTAACTGGCGACGAGATCGCTCACCTGATTGGTTTCGCAGCCCAGCCCGACAATGATGTATGCGCC
The DNA here is from genome assembly GCA_035304265.1 of Oceanobacillus sp. Taxonomy (GTDB): domain Bacteria; phylum Chloroflexota; class Anaerolineae; order Aggregatilineales; family Phototrophicaceae; genus Flexifilum. The sequence continues at coordinate 2,761 of DATGQJ010000103.1, read as the reverse complement.
GATGTTGGGGTGACGGGCAAACCCTGCTAGCGTGCGCTGCAACATGCGATAGCTCGCGCCGCCAATTTGATTTGCGCAGCCGGAAAGATGGGCTAAGGGAATCACGCCGTCAATATTGGGGAAATCGGCAAGTCGCTCTTTGGTGAAATGATGGGCGATCTCGCGGATCGTATGCGCCGAGCAGTTCACGGTGGAGATAACGCCGACGTAGTTGCGCGTCCCGACTCGTCCGTCGGCGCGGCGGTAGCCCATGAATGTGCGGCGTTCATGCTCTGGTACATACTCGACGGGGATGACGTTGGTGCTGAAAGCGTAATCGCGGGCGTAGTCCTGCACGCTCAGGTTATGACTATGTACCTGTTCCCCCGGTTGAATCGGCTGAGTCGCAAAGCCGATGATCTGTCCATAGCGATAGACCGCCTCACCTGTTGCCGTCTGCCGGAGTGCGATTTTATGCCCGCTGGGAATGAATCCCTGAATGGCGACCTGCGATCCGTCTGCCAGCGCGAGCGTGGTTCCGGTCTGTAAATTCGTTTTGGCAATGGCGACGTTGTCCTGTGGATGCAGCCTGATTGCAACCGATTCCAGCGGCACGATACCCGACGGCGACATCTCGACAAAGTTAATGTTGGGATTGAGACTCATGATATTTTCCTCAAAATGCTCTTATTGACCTCATGGTCAGAGCTTGTATGCGATTTTCGCCAGATCGTAAGCGCAGGCGCGCGCCATCTCTGCCGCATCTGCTTCGTCGATGATGTGCTGTGCCGTCAGTCCCGCCAGCCAGTCGCACGCCGCACGCCGCCAGAGATCGTGTCGCGCCGGAATGCTGGCAAAAGCGCGGGTGTCGTCGTTGAATCCGGCGGTGTTGTACAATCCTGCGGTTTCGATGATTTGGTCGAAGTAGCGGCGCATCCCGTTCAAACTGTCGAAGAACCACCACGGAGGACCCAACTTGAGTGCGGGGTAGTGCCCCGCAAGCGGCGCAAGTTCTCGCCCGTAAGTGGTCTCGTCAAGTGTGAACAGAATCAACGTAAACTGTGGGTTGTCCCCAAAGGCATCCAGTAGCGGTTTCAGACTGCGCGTGAATTCGCCTGCAATTGGGATGTCCGCACCCATATCGCGCCCGAAGCGTTTTGCGACGGCGGGGTTATGGTCGCGGTACGAGCCGACGTGTAGCTGCATGACCAGACCATCTTCGACGCTCATCCGTGCCATTTCCACCAGCATATGTCCGGTGAAACGCTGGATGTCATCATCGGTTGCTTCACCTTTGAGACCGCGTTGCAGCAGTGCATCGGCTTCACTGGCTGAGAGGCGGGTCGTGTAAGCGGTTAACGCTGCGTGATCGGTTGCCCGCGCACCTAAAGCCTTGAAATGCGCCCGCTGTTTTTCCAACGCCTGAATGTAGGTCTGGTAGTCGTGGATGTCAATGCCACTGACCGCGCTCAATTTGTCGATTTCGCCGCGCCAGCCGGGGTGATTCATATTGACGACGGCATCGGGGCGGAAAGTTGGGCGGATGCACAGATTGCCGTCCAACTGTCGAATCTTCTGATGGTTTTCCAGCGTATCCGCTGCCGGGTCGGTGGTACACAACACCTCGATGTTGAACTGTGCATACAGTTTGTGTGGAGTGAAGTCCGGTTTTTTCAGGCGGTCATCAATCTGATCGTAGATGCGCTGTGCCGATTCACCTGTGAGCTTCTCCTGTACGCCAAAGACTTTCTCGAATTCGTATGTCAGCCACATGCCCGTCGGCGTGGCGCGAAACAGGTAGAAATGTTCGGCGAAAATTTGCCAGATTTTGCGGTGATCATTCTCGACAGGTGTGCCATCTTTGGTGGGAATGCCGAGCGTTTCCAGCCGAACGCCCTGCGAGTACAGCATTCGGAAGATGTAATGATCGGGAATGATGAGCAGTTCAGTGGGCGATCCGAAACGATAGTCCGGGTCGGCAAACAGACACGGATCGACGTGTCCATGCGGGCATATCAGTGGGAGATCGGCGACTTGCTCGTAAAGTGTTCGGGCAATTTTTCGCTGGGTTGGATCAGGTGAAAAATAGCGATCTTCTGCCAATGGCATGATTTGTCCTGAAGCGAGGAGCTTGAAAAATACCATATATAGCTGTTCGTGAAGTATAGACGGATTATCGGCGTTCACGCAATTGGTATCCATTTTTGCGAGACGTTGGGTAAGCGAGTAAAAATGGGGAATGCGCTGCACAATTGCAGGAGCTTTGCCATGAAAAAAATTGTCGTTACAGGTGGGAGTGGAAAAGCAGGTCGCGCGGTGGTGCGCGATTTACTGGAGCATGGCTACGAAGTGCTCAACGTAGACCTTGTGCCCTCGCGTGAGCCAATCGCCCCGTTTCTCAAGATTGATTTGACCGATTACGGTCAGACGGTAGAGGCGCTCAAGGGCGCGGATGCAGTGGTACACCTCGCGGCGATCCCCGCGCCGGGACTGATGGGCGATCAAGCCACCTTCGACATCAACACGATCAGCACCTACAACGTTTTTTCGGCAGCGGTGCTGCATAAATTGCAGCGCGTCGTCTGGGCATCGAGCGAGACGACGCTGGGATTGCCGTTTGACGATCCGGTTCCGCATTATGCGCCGATTGACGAAGATCACCCGCTTTATCCCCAGTCGAGCTATTCCCTGTCAAAAGTGGTTGGCGAGGAGATGGCGCGGCATTTCAGCCGGTGGGGTGGTATTCCGTTTATTGCCTTGCGTTTTTCCAACGTCATGGAAC
>DATGQJ010000102.1:0-2608 GCA_035304265.1 Oceanobacillus sp. | reverse complement strand
CCGCGTGAGCCGCCGCGCATTCAGGCGCTCGTTGACCAGTTGCGGGTCGGCTGCGATGTAAAGCTCCCCGCTCAGCATTTTCTCTTTTTCAGTCTTCACACCGCTTCATTCCTTTCGTCCCGCTAGACTTCCGGCGCTCTCCTTCTCGACTCGCGCGTCAGGTAATCCGGGGTTGGGACGCCATTCTGCCCTAGCAGCATGTTCAACTGCGAGGCATGACCATGCACGTGACGCAGGTTGTAAATCAGTAATTCCAGAAAACTGCACTCCCCCCATCCAAACTGGCAATGTCGCTGCGCCATTTCGTCGGTGAGCGCTTCAATCGTCGCCTTGCATTTCTTGCGACAGTCAACGAGATATGCCTGAAGCTCGGCTTTCGTATAGACTCTCTCAGGCAGCGGACCATCGTCGTACTGCTCGATAAGCGTGAAGGGTTTTGGGGGTAGAAAACCTTCCTCAGCACCCGTCAGGTAAAGGTCGAGCCAGAACAACGTGTGATAGGCAACATACCAGAATTGGGCGAATTGCGGCGGCTTGTCCGGCGTTTGCCACAGGGGCGCTTGCCAGAGATGTTCAGGGCAGGCGTCTATGGTCTCCGCGAGATAATTAATCGAAGCGCCAAACTGCTCCCAGATACTGGTTTTCAGATTGCCATCCATTGCGCCCCTCCTGTAGATTTATGTTCATCATATTATAGAACATAAATTCTATATCATGACGCAATTTTCTACAAATTCTGGCTCGAATACCCCCAACCTCAACAGGTTACACGTTCAGCACAAAATTGAACGTCCCCAGTTTGCCATCGGCAGTATCTTGCACGTCCATCACCAACGCCGGATGAAAAATGCCGTCGGTTGCATTCGCTGGCTCGTCGGGAAAATAAAGCTGCGTCGTCAGCACTGGTTGATTCGGCGCTTGCACCTTCACGTGGAAATGCCGTGTCCGCCCCGGATACAACCCCGGCACAATCGTCTCCAGCGTAAACCGTCCTTGATCGTCCGCGAACTGATGCCCGCGTAGCCGAAAGCCGACGTTATCGTAAACGCCCGAATCATCCGCGTGCCAGAAATCCAACAGCGCCCCCGGAATTGGCTGGCAGTTGGTTCCAAGCACATAGCCCGTCACGACAATGTGCGTTCCCGTAATCCCCGGCTCTATGAATGAAGTGCGCTGTGGCGTATTCGGCGTATAGAACGGTCCTTCAGTCTGTGCCAGCGTCACGTCGTCATCGTCGTCATCCCCACATGCCGGAGTCGGCGGAAGCGATTGAACGACGCCGTTATTGTTCGCTGCTGGTGTCGAATCATCGGATGTAAACCCCGACAGCACTTCGTTGATAGACCGTCCACCGCAGGCAGCCAGCACCAGCGCAGCCGGTATTGTCAGCCCGCGCCACAAAAACGAACGCCGAGAAATAAAGTCGGGTTTCTTGAAAGTCATCGTTTAGTTCTCCACAATCTACCTCTGAAATCATGTTACCGTAGAGAATCATTTGGATTTTGAATTCCTTATCAACTGCTAACGATTACTGGCGCTTTTCCGGCGCAGGATTTACCCTCTACGCGAGCAAAAATTCTTTCTCCAAAAGGTACGCTATGAAGATCACGCAGATTGAACTTTTTGAAGTGCCCCCACGCTGGCTATTCGTCAAAATTTCAACCGACGAGGGACTCGCCGGATGGGGAGAACCCGTCGTCGAAGGACAAGCATCCACCGTCGCGGCGGCGGTGCGCGAGATGGAGGATTTCCTCATCGGGCAAAATCCACTGCAAATTCAGGACATCTGGCAAACGCTCTACCGCGCTCGTTTTTATCGCGGCGGCGCGGTCAACATGAGCGCCATTGCCGGAATCGATCAGGCGTTATGGGACATCAAAGGCAAGCTGCACGGCGTCCCGATTTACGATCTGCTCGGCGGCGCGGTGCGCACCAAAATGCGAGTTTATTCGTGGATCGGCGGTGATCGTCCTGCTGATGTAGCCAGAGACGCGAAGGAAAAACAGGCGCTTGGCTTCACCGCCATCAAGATGAACGCGACGGAAGAGATGCACTACGTCGAAACCTTCAACCACGTCGATGCGGTGATCGCGCGGGTGGCGGCGGTACGCGAGGCGACGGGATCAGGGTTTGGTATCGCGGTGGACTTTCATGGACGGGTGCATAAGCCAATGGCAAAGGTGCTGGCGAAGGCGCTTGAACCGTATCACCTGCTCTTTATCGAAGAACCCGTCCTGCCGGAGAACAACGAGGCGCTGCGCGACATTGCGACGGCTGCTGCGATCCCAATTGCCACTGGAGAGCGTATGTTTTCACGCTGGGATTTCAAGCCATTGCTGCAAGCCAGATACGTGGACATCATTCAGCCTGACCTCTCCCATGCAGGCGGAATCACCGAAGTCTACAAAATCGCGGCAATGGCTGAGGCTTACGACGTAGCGCTTGCGCCACATTGCCCGCTCGGTCCGATTGCGTTGGCGGCGTGTTTGCAGGTAGACGCGGTTTCGCACAACGCCTTCATTCAGGAGCAAAGTCTCGGCATTCACTACAATCAGGGCAACGACTTACTGGATTACCTTGATGATCCCCTGACCTTCGGCTATCAAGA
>DATGQJ010000101.1:0-3020 GCA_035304265.1 Oceanobacillus sp. | reverse complement strand
CGATACGGGTGTGTTTGCCGAAGTCTCGCCTGCGCAGGCGGGCTGGGAGTACCTTAACATGGCAGCAAGACGTATGAACTCCGGGCAGCGGTGGGGCGGCTTCACCGGCGATTACGAGTATGCCCACGTCATTCTCGGCGGCGTCTGCAACATCCATACGAGCGTGGGTGAATTCACCAATGTAGGGCGGCGTCCCAACGTCTTCTCAGGAATGCCCTACGCGCTCTATCTCTCCCGCAACGTCGAATTCGAGATTGAGGCACTTACCGACGGTTTCGAGGTTGCGTCATGCTGGGTGCAGACCGACGAAGACCATCCCGCGCAGTTGATCACTCCCGCTGGCAGCGAAATCGAGCTGCGCGGTGGCGGCAACGTCTCGCGCCAAATCAACGGCATCATCCCGCCCGGATTCGACTGCCACCGCATTGTCTGCGTCGAGGTCTATACGCCGAGTGGCAACTGGTCAAGCTATCCACCACACAAGCACGACGTTCACCGTGTAGACGAGACGGGCAAACTGCTGGAAGCCGACCTTGAGGAAATCTACTTCTACAAGATCAACCCGCCTGAAGGCTTCGCCTACCAGCGCGTCTACAACGACAGCCGCTCGATTGACGCGGTGATGATGGCGCAAAACCATGACATGGTGCTGGTTCCCGAAGGCTATCATCCGGTGGTGAGCGCACCGGGCTATACCACCTACTACCTCAACTTCCTCGCGGGCAGCGCTCAATCACTCGCCAATCAGGATGATCCGGCATTCGCGTGGGTGAAAGGCGTGTGGGGCGAAATCGACCCTCGTTTGCCGCTCGTCAATCATGAGATGGAGAAGTAATGGCAATCGCGGCGGTTTGCTGCTGCTGCTGCTGCCGCGCAATGATTTTTTTAGCCGCAAGTGCAGCAACTAAGGGAAGAAAGCGCAGCCATTCGCCCAAAAGTGCAGCAACACAGGCGGCATATTCATGATGACAGCATATCACACAATACGGGCGAAATGCGGTCATTTTGGACTGCATTTTGGACCATTTTAACTACACAGGTCTAAACCATGCTGAAGAACACCGACATCAACATCCGCGACCCGTTTGTGCTGCCGATTGAGGCGGAGAACCGATATTATCTCTACGGCACAAGGGGAGTAGAGGCATGGACAAACTCTGCAAGTGGCATTGATTATTGCACCAGCACCGATCTTGTAGATTGGGAAGGACCCTTCCCCGCATTTCGCCCGCCTGCGGGATTCTGGGCTGACCGCAACTTCTGGGCACCCGAAGTACACGTTTACCGCGAACGCTATTACATGTTCGCCAGTTTCAAAGCCGAGGGCGTCTGCCGGGGAACACAAATTCTGGCTGCCGACAGCCCACAGGGTCCCTTCTTGCCCATCAGCGATAGCCCGGTAACACCCCGCGATTGGGAATGCTTGGACGGAACATTATTCGTCGATGCCAATGCGCAACCCTGGATCGTCTTTTGCCACGAATGGGTGCAGGTCGGTGATGGTGAGATTTGCGCTATGCGCTTGAGTCACGATCTGGTCACGGCAGTCGAACCGCCCCACGTTTTGTTCCGAGCTTCCGAAGCCCCATGGGTTCACGAGATCAACTCGAAGAATCGGAGAGGCTACGTTACCGATGGTCCGTGGATGCACCGCCTGAGCAACGGCGAATTGATCATGCTCTGGTCAAGTTTCAGGATGGGGGCATATGCCGTTGGGGTGGCGAGATCAACTTCCGGGGGAATTTTAGGACCATGGGAACAGTTGCCTGATCCACTGTATGCCGGAGATGGTGGTCACTGCATGGTGTTCCGTAGTTTCGATGGACAACTATGGCTGGCTTACCATCGCCCCAACAAGACCCCTGACGAACGCCCGTACTTCGTCCGCCTGCGGGAAAGCAGCTCGTCTCTGGCAATCATCTAAATCTTCTACTGTCTAATATCATCAATCGAACCTCTTGACGGCGGTTTAATTTGACGATATTCTGGATTCACACGTGTCAATTGACACGAAACAGTAAATACAAAATTGATTTTGACTTATGAAACGACCTACTCAAAAAGACGTTGCCCGCAGAGCAGGTGTCTCTCGTTCCACAGTCTCCTATGTGCTGAATGATCAGGCAGACCTGAAGATTCCAATTTCGGACGAAACCCGCCAGCGGGTTCTGGAAGCCATCGCCGAACTTGGTTATGAGCCTGATGCGCGAGCGCAATCCCTGAGGTTGGGGCAAACCAACATCGTCGGCGTCATCATTCCGGTTATCCAGAACCCGTTTTTCTGGCAAATGTTGTCCGGTATTTCGAGTGGATTGCAGAAAGCCGGTTACAGCCTGCATCTGACCCATCATCCCCTCGATACACAGCAAGAAACCAACACCATTCGCCAGTTGACGCGCCAGCCTGTAGATGGGTTCATCCTGCTTGCCGCCGCCAAGTACCTGCCGTCGAGATTGACCGACTATGTGCGTAAATCGGGGCGTCCGGTGGTCGAAATCACGGCAGCAAAAGCCGAGTTCGATCACGTCGTCCATACCTATTCCAGCGGCACACGCGAACTCCTTACGCACCTTTTCGAGTTGGGACATCGAGACATCGGATTTGTTTATGGGATTACCAGAGATGTGCAGGGGTTTGACCGCCTGCTCATCTACCGTGAGGTGCTGCAAGAAGCCGGACTGCCCGTAAACGAGCATTTTGAGGCGCATTGTGGCGAAACATTGGAAGAAGCCTATCAAGCCGCCTATACCCTCTTAAACCGTCCAGATCGTCCGACGGCATTACTGGTCATCAACGACATGCTTGCGATTGCGGTGATGCGTGCTGCTCACGATCTGGGATTGAGAATTCCTGATGACCTTTCGGTTGCCAGTTTCGACGACATTCCGTTTGCCAGTTACACAACACCACGCCTTACCACTGTTTCCGGCAAGGCGGAAGAAAGCGGGCGTGATGCGGTTGAACTGCTGCTCAGGCGTTTTGCAGAACCCGATCTTCCTCAGCAGGTGACGACGACAGAA
>DATGQJ010000100.1:0-2018 GCA_035304265.1 Oceanobacillus sp. | reverse complement strand
AAATCACCCTGCATGAATGTGCTCCACCTGCTCGATGAGTCGTGCCGTGGTTTCGCGTGTACTGCCTGCGTAGGGCGTGGCATAAGTCACTTGCCGCAGCAAGGTTCCTTCATTGGTGAAGCCGAGCCAGTCCAGCATCATCGCCACGCTCAGGACAGCCGCGCGTGGGTCGGCGATACCTTTCCCTGCAATGTCCGGGGCGCTGCCATGCACCGGCTCAAATACTGCCGGACGCCCTTCGCCCACGTTGGCAGATGGCGCAATCCCTAATCCGCCCGTCAGTCCGGCTGCGAGATCGCTCAAAATGTCGCCGAACAAGTTGGTCGTCACGATCACGTCGAAGCGCGAGGGATTTTGAGCAAGCTGCATCGCCGCCGTATCCACCAGCATTTCTTCCACTTCAAGCGACGGAAACTGAGTCACGACATCGAAGGCAACCCGCCGGAACAAGCCACAGGTTTCTTTCAGCACGTTCGCCTTATGCACAATTGTCAGCTTGCTGCGCCGCTTCAACGCCCATTCGCAGGCAACGCGAACAATCCGCTCCGATGCCCCCGCCGTGATCACCCGCTCAGCAATCGCGGTTGCGCCGCCATCTTCCACGCGCTCGCGGCGGCTGTACAGTCCTTGGGTGTTTTCTCGTACCATCAGTAAATCGATCCCGTTCCCCACCGCCGGACGCAGATTCGCATACAAATCGAACTGATTGCGCAGCGTCAGAATCGGGCTGGCATATCCCGCCACTTTGGTCATTGGCGATTGGGTTGCGCCGAACAATACCGCATCACTACTCTGACACAGTATCAGCGTTTCGTCGGGGAGTGCATTGCCAACCTTCTCGAACGTGCCAAACCCCGCCTCGCCAGACTGAAATCGCAGCGGCAGTTTCATCGACTCCAGCACTTCCACCGCCGCCGGAATCACTTCCTGCCCGATGCCGTCGCCATTTATGACCGTAATCAGGTAATCTTTCCTTCCCTCTCCCTGAGGGGGCATTTCGCTCACGCCGTTGCCTCCCTTGCAAACCGCCGCTGCAACATCGGCAGCAGTCCTCCCTCATCCAGAATCGCCTGCACGGAAGGCGAAAGCGGTGGAATCTCGAACACTCTATCGCCCACGAACAGCCGCCGCGCCGCGCGGTGAATGCAGATTCTATCCCCGGTTTTCACCAGCGTGTGCAGTTCCGGGCAGACAATCGGCAGTACGCCCTGATTGATACAGTTGCGGAAATACAACCCGCCAAACGACGCCGCGATAATCACGTGGACTCCGGCATATTTGAGCGCCGTCACGCCCTGTTCACGACTGCTGCCACAGCCCCAGTTACGCCCCGCCACAATCACGTCGCCCGGCTGCACGTTAGCGGCAAAGGTCGGATCGAGGTCTTCCAGCGCATGGGCGGCGATTTCCTCAGGGGTTTTCAGCGTATACGTATATTTGCCGGGAAAAATCAGATCGGTGTTGACGTTATCGCCATATACCCAGACACGATGCTGCGATTTCATGATAAGAACTCCCTCGGATCGGCGATGTATCCACAAATCGCGCTGGCAGCGACCACATAGGGACTCGCCAGATAGATCGGCGCGTCCGCCGTGCCCATGCGCCCTTTGAAGTTGCGGTTGGCGCTGCTGATGGTGGCTTCGTTCGGCGCGGGAACGCCCATGTGGTTGCCCATACACGGACCACAACCCGGCGTGCCGATGGTCGCGCCCGCCTCAAGCAGCGTCGCCAGCACACCGCTTTGCGTCGCCTCTTTCAGCACATTGGCGCTGGCGGGAATGACCACCAGACGACATTGAACCTTGTGCCCCCGCAGCACATCGGCGGCGGCTTGCAAATCCTCGTAGCGCCCGTTGGTGCAGGTTCCGATGAATGCCTGTTGCACAGGTTTCCCGAACGCCTGCGAAACCGCCATCACGTTATCCGGCTGATCGGGCAGCGCGATTTGTGGCTCAAGCGTAGACACGTCTAAGCGATATTCTTCCTCATATACCGCGTCGTCGTCGGGATACAGC
>DATGQJ010000099.1:0-2372 GCA_035304265.1 Oceanobacillus sp. | reverse complement strand
CATTCCCGTTCGTTAAGCAGTGGAGATAACTGTGACCCCATTTGTGACGATTATCATGCCGATCCGTAACGAATCGCATTTCATCGCACAAAGTCTCGGCGCGGTGTTGGCACAGGATTACCCACCGGATCGAATGGAAGTGCTGATCGCCGATGGCATGTCCACCGACGACACACGCGAGAAAATCACTGCACTTGCAAAGAAGTCCCTTTTTCCGGTGCGAATCATCGACAATCCGGGTCGTATCGTGCCGACGGGCTTCAACGCCGCGCTGAAACAGGCGCGGGGTGATGTGATTGTGCGGGTGGACGGTCATACCGTCATCGAGCCGGATTACGTGCGCCAATGTGTCAACGCGCTGGAACGCAGCGGCGCGGATAACGTCGGCGGACGCATGAACGCCGTCAGCACCACACCACTCGGCGAGACGATAGCGCTGGCGACCAGTTCGCCTTTCGGCGTGGGCGGTGCGCGTTTCCATTATTCTGACCGCGAAGAATGGGTCGATACGGTTTACATGGGCGCGTGGCGGCGGCGGGTATTTGAGCGAATTGGATTCTTTGACGAGGAGTTCGTTCGCAATCAGGACGATGAGTTCAACTACCGGCTGCGGGCACATGGCGGCAAGATTCTGCTGTCCCCACGGATCAAATCGCGCTATTACAACCGCAGCAGCCTGAAAGCGCTGTGGCGGCAGTATTTCCAGTACGGCATGTACAAGGTACGAGTGATGCAAAAGCATTCCCGCCAGATGCGCCCGCGCCAGTTTGTGCCGCCTGCATTCGTCTCTTCACTGGCGCTCGCTTCCCTGCTCACGCCGTTCTCCAAATATGGACGCTGGCTGCTGGCGCTCATCACGACCAGTTATACAGCGGCAAACCTGCTCGCATCGTGGATTACCGCGCAAAAAACCAGACGCCGTCCTTCTCTCTTGCTGCCCATCGTCTTCGGGACTCTGCATCTCAGCTATGGACTGGGCTTCATCGCAGGTTTGATTCGCTTCCGCAATCGCCCACTCTCAACGGAGAGAACGGTTTTGAGGGCAAGAAAACTCAAGCCTGCGCTCCCTGAAACTCCGGCTGAGGAAACCGAAGTGGCGTTACCGATCACGCATGTTGGTTGATTTTCGAGGGGTGTCCTGTGTTCGCACAACGCACGACTAAGACAGCTTACGCTTCCCGTTCGACCTTTCTGATGTTTTCTCCACCCATCGTCGGCGAGGAAGAGATTGCAGCAGTGACGGATACACTGCGATCTGGATGGATCACGACAGGTCCAAAGACCAAACGCTTCGAGGAGGAATTTGCCGCATACATCGGCGCAGAAAACGCGCTGGCGTTGAATTCCTGCACGGCAGGGCTGCACGTCGCGCTGGCAACATTGGACGTTCGCAAAGGTGATGAGGTCATCACCACGCCAATGACCTTTGCCGCGTCGGTCAACGTGATCGAGCACGTTGGCGCAACGCCGGTTCTGGTGGATGTCGAGCCGGATACACTGACGATTGATCCGAAGAAGATCGAGGAAGCGATCACGCCCCGCACACGGGCAATCATGCCCGTTCACTACGCGGGGCATCCGGCAGATATGAACCCGATTATGGAACTGGCGCGGCGGCACTATCTCTACGTGGTCGAAGACGCCGCCCATGCGATTCCAGCCAAGTACGAAGGGCGATACATCGGCACGATTGGCGATTTCACCGCTTTCAGCTTTTACGCCACCAAAAACCTGACGACGGCAGAAGGCGGAATGCTGACCGGGGCGACGGAACGACTGAAAAAGGCACGCACCCTGAGCTTGCATGGCATGAACCGTGACGCATGGAAGCGTTACAGCGCCGAAGGCTCATGGTTTTATGAGGTCGTGGCTCCCGGCTTCAAATACAACATGACCGATATTCAGGCGGCGATAGGGCTGGTACAATTGGAACATCTGGAGGCAATGCAGGCACGACGGCGGGAAATCGTGGAGCGTTACACGGCGGCATTCTCTCAACTGCCGGAACTACAGCCGCCCACCGAACGAGAGAACGTTGAATCGGCGTGGCATCTCTACGTTCTGCGCTTGAACCTAGAACAACTCCGGCTGGATCGCGCCCGCTTCATCGAGGAATTGAAGCTGCGTAACATCGGCTCAAGCGTGCATTTCATTCCCGTACATCTGCACCCATACTATCGCCACAAGTACCGCTGGATGCCCAACGCCTTCCCCATCGCCTACAGGGAATATCAACGGATGCTGTCGCTGCCGCTGCATCCGGGGTTGAGCGATACCGATGTGGACGATGTGATCGGCGCTGTATTCGACGTTGTGGAGACATTCCGACGATGAAACGACTTTTCGACGTGATGGTCAGTGGCATCGGGCTG
>DATGQJ010000098.1:0-8384 GCA_035304265.1 Oceanobacillus sp. | reverse complement strand
GGAGTGACGGGGACAAGACCTAGCGCCTCCGGACTACCGGGATCGCGAACAGGACGGACTTCATCACCGCAGAATTTCGCCATGTTCGCCAGATCGATAAACGCCTGCCGAGTATACCCATCCGGTGTGATGATCGACCACCAGTATTGCTCGTCAGCCTGAGTCCACGCGGGGTTAGCCATGTAAATCATTGACATCAGCCCGATCCACGGACGCCAATGCTCGGCGGCGTATTGATAACCTGCCACCAGATTACGCGCCTGCTCTTCCTCAGTGACGGCAAACCACGCCATATCGGGATGAATCTGGTCGGTTGTCCATCCCAACTCAAGGATCGCCATCTGCCGCGCAGCGTCGCCATTGGCGACCATGATACGGCGCATATCCTCGACACGACGGAAGGAGAAAAAGCGATTGCCCCCCGGCGCATCCGCCGGATCGACTTCCGGCGCGGTGTAGCCCGGCGCGTGAACACCTACCACGTCGATATACTGCTGAAAGCCCGCGTCGTACATTTGCTGGAAGTATACGTCGTCGGGCGTGGCAAAATTGTCATAATTTCCGGTTGGGGCAAGTCCGGCAGAGATCAGGATCGCGTCGGGATCGACGGCGCGGATGGCTTCGCTGCAAGCCCTCAGCAGCGCCACGTAACCCGCCGCATCGGGAAGCTGCCCGCCCCATTCCCGCGAAAGGTTCGGCTCGTTCCATATCTGGTACGCGGCAACCCGCCCGCGGTAACGCGCGGCGACGGTGCGGCAGAAATTCGCCCAATCGTCCAGATTCTCAGGCGGCGTGTCCACCACCAGCGAGGCGTCCATCGTCTGCGGCACGTTGTTGGGAAATGCCCAGTCCGGCGCGTCGGATAGGCGAACAACCAGTTTCAGACTGCGGCGTTCGAGTTCGTCCAGAATCACGTCGCCGCGCTCTAAATGCCATTCTCCGCGTACCGGCTCGATGTCTTCCCATGCGAAAGTCTGCTTGACGTGGCTGAAGCCCATCAGACGAATCAAATCCATGTGCAGTCCCGCCGATCCGTTATCCCACCACAAAAACGCCTGAATGCCGTAGGTGAGCGAGGTAAACGGCGGGTCTGTCACCCGGTAGCCGAGAAACGCATCCGAAGCCGAACGCGGAACCGTGATGAGCAAAACCATACACACGGTGATGACGGCGATCCGTGCCAGCCGAGCAAGCGAGACATGCGGTAGGGATGACGCCCCTACCGCTGAAGGTGTCACTGTGACTTCATCATGTGGCTGCAATGGGTTCACCCTATTGGAACTGCGCCTCGTAAGCACGGTTCCAGTCGCGGGCGGCGTCGAATACCGGACGAAAAACCGTGTTGGGTCCGATGATGGAATAGGGCACGTTTTCATTATCGGGACTCCAGCCTGCCTGTGGACCGTAATTGAGATTCCACAGGAACGCCAGCCGTACAATGTCCCATTCCAGCATATTATCGAGCGCCTCGACGGTGAAATCTGCCTGTTCCTGAAGCGTGTTGTCGTAAGAGAACTCCAACCCTTCAGGGACGCCTTCCAACCCTTCGGCAGAGGGCCAACCGAACTCGGTCACGCACAGCTTTTGGTCGCCGCCCGCCAGTTCAATCTTGTTGGCGTAAGTCTGCAAGGTGCTACGGAAGCTCCAGCTATGGTGCGGATTGTCGAACGGTCCCCGGAACTGCGCCGAGGGATCGTTCGGGACGTTATCCCACGTGACGCTGGGGCTGATGTTGTAGCCGTTGTGATGCGCCCCGATGCAATCGGCGACATCGAGCAACCCCGCTTCGATCATCTGATCCATATAGACGAAATCGTCCCATGCACGAACGCCGTCGCTCAAGCCGGTGGGGGAAAGCGCCCCGCTGACGATAATGATGCCCGGATCAATCGCTTTGACGGCGTTGTAAGTCTGGCGCAGCAGTTCGACGTAGTTGGCGGCGCTCAATCCTTCGACGGATGTCCATTCGCGGTCAAGGTTCTGCTCGTTCCAGACTTCAATCGCGTGAATCATGCCCGGATAGCGTTCGACCATCGTGGTCACGAACTCCACATAGTCGGCGTAATCGGCGGGCGGTCCGTGCCGTGAGGTATCCACCCCCGGCTCACGCGACCATTCCGGCGACGTGACGACGGAGACAAGGACTCGCAGGTTTTGTTCCTGTGCGGCTGGCAGGAAAATGTCGGTTTCCAGCCAGTCGTAATTGTCCTCTTCGGTTTCCATGTTTTCCCAGCGCACCTGCATTTTCACCCAGTTAACACTTAACTGGTTGGCGGCGACGTTCATCCACTCGCCCATGCGGTCAAAGCTCACCTGTACCTGTGTGCCAAGCTGGAAGCGCGTTACGTCGATTGGGCGAGGTGTCGCCGTCGCAGCCGTTGTAGCAGCAGCCTGTGCCACCGCGCCTTCGGTTGCGGCAGTGGCTTGCGTCTCCTGCGTTGGGGTTACTGCCTGTGCGACCTGCGTGTTTACGGGAATAGCCACGTTGCGCAGATTGGTTCCGGGCGGTGTCAGCGAACCATAGGTCATGTAAATCGCGATGAACGTCACCGACGCCATGATAAACGTGATTCCCGACCAGATCAGGATGAAGCCTCGTACCTGTTTCCGGTGTTTCGTTCTAAGCGAAGATGCCATAATCGTTCTCGTCTGACTATTTTTTTCGTTCGTTTGTTACCGCGCTGCCGCCATCGCATCACACGCTGGACAGCCGCCGCCGGGACGGACTATGGCATAACCCGCCTGTGGGTCGCTGCCATAGAGCGAGAAATCGACATTCCAGATAATCATCAAGCGCACACGCCCACTTTGCGAAGCCAGCGCCGCCGCTTCCGCCAGCCATGCCGCCTGCTGTGCCAGCGTGACGTTCTGCGCCCATGAGAAGAACGAAGGCAGCGGACCTAAGCCTTCCGGTGTCAGATAGCCGAGTTCGGTGAAGCAGATCGGGCGCTGACCGCCGATGGCGTTCCAGTAGGTGTCCAGCATCGTGCCGAAGTAGCGGGTGTAGTAGTTATCGCGCGGGTCGCCGCTGCGCTGGCTGGGACCGACGATCCCCTCATTGTAGTGTGCGCCCAGACAGTCCATCCACTGTGCGCCGCCTGCCGCCACCAACTCACGTATCCAGCGGTCATCGTTCATCACGCGACCCGGAAATGCGGCTTCCGCGCCTGTTGGGGCGGGCGCACCGCTGATCACCATCACGTTCGAGTTGGCGCTTTTGATGGCGTTGTATGCCAGTTGCAGCATTTGCGCGTACATCGTGCCGCTAATTTGCCCTTCGGGCCATTCGCGGTCAAGGTTCGGCTCGTTCCAGACTTCGATGGCGTCAGGGCTTTGTGCCGCCACGCCGCCGAGGAACGACGCGAACTGCTGCATGTAACCCTGTCCACCCGCCGCGAGGTCGCCGGGGCTGCCGACAATACCAAGCAGAATCTTGAAACCGCGTGCGTGCGCTTCACCAATTGGACCAGACGCCACGCCGGGGTCCATGCCCGGTGAATAGCGAATTTGCACTTTCATCCACGTCATGCCCGCCCGCTGCATTGCGGCTGCTGCGCCTGTTCCGGTTCCTGTGACGTGACCGCCGTACTCGAAATTGCCCACAACGATGCTGCCCGCAACCGGCGCAAGCGGCGCACCCTGAGCGGATGCCACGCTGGTTGCGGCAACGTCACGATTCGGTGTCGTTGTGGGGGAAGGCTGCGGAGTCGGCGTTTCGGTTGGGCGTGGGGTCGGCGTGAGAGTCGGCGCGAAGACCGAGACAGGAGCGCCGCCGCGTAAGGTTTCGGCTTCGGTTTCGCCGGAGGCATCCATCTCGACAACGGCGACGTTGACGGCGTAATTGCCGTCCGGCGCGGTGATGGTGGCGATCAACGGCTCTTCCAAGCCCGTCGTCACTTCGTCGATCACGCCGTCCACGCCTTCAATCGTCCAGCGGAGCGCGAGTTCTCGCGGCGAAGGCTGCGCGGGCAAGCCCATCTTGTAAACCGCGATCATGTCGAGAACGCCGTCAGCGACGCCCTCTGCCAGCAAATCGGTGAACGCCACACCGCTTAAGGCAAACGGAATCGTGCGATCCATGCGGAAGCGCAGCGCGTCGGGCGTGGCAAGCCACATACGGGCAACCGTCGTGCCGCTTTGATTGAGATAATCCAGATAGGGCTGTCCGGTGGCTTCGTCAGTGCCCGCACTCGGCTGGAAACCGTCTAACCGTGCGCGGAACAACTGACCGGGATCGACGGTTCCGGCGTCGGTCATATCCGCCTCGACGATCACGTCGCCAAGCGCGGAGAGCGCTTCGTCGTAGCCAATCGAGGTGAGCGTATTCCCCGCCTGACGGGTGGAAAGCGCCGATAGACCAAGCAGCACTTTCTCAGGGCTGACTTCGCCCACTGTCCAGCGCAGCATCGCCTCTACCGGACGATCTTGACCGGGGGCATACGCAAGCGGGTCAATCGGCAGATCGATTTGCAGCAAATCAACGTGCTGACCGAGCGCACGCCAGTCGTATGCGCCTGTATACCATTCGCCTTCGCGGTTTTCGGCTTCCGGCACAACCACGCCGAGCAGCAACCCGGTATTCGCGAGATTGCGATCCAGTTCGCGGACGAAGGCGGTGAAATTGTCACGCTGATCTTCGGGGATGTCCCGGTAATCGATCATCACGCCGTCGTAACCGGAACCGGCAAAGGACGCGACCTGTGCCGCGTGTTCGCTGCGCAGCGTCCGGTTGCTCAAAATCGCCGTCACCGTTTCAGGGTCGGTGGCACGAGGATCAACGAAATTGCGGATCACAGGCACGACCAGATAATCCGCGTTCAATTCAAAGCCAGCGGCGAGGCTCCCCGTCAGGCTGCCCGCGAGAGTTGGCTGCAAGCCGCCGGGTGCGACAATGGTGGCAACTTCCGCCACTTCCGGCGTGAGCGTCTGCGAGACATCTACCGCGACGAGGACACGCGGGCGTGACGGCGGCTGTGCCTGAAACAGCCCGATATGATCGGGCACATCCGAGACAGTGGCAACCAGCATACCGGAGTTTACCTGTGCGGGAAGGAACCGCCATTCCCCTGCTTCCTCGTCCCAGCCATACAGGTCGAGGGTGTCGGGACTGCCCGCACCGACATTCATGCTCAAGGTGATTTCGGCAGGTGCTACACCCGTCGTTTGGACGGAATAGAGGTCGCTGATCACGGCGGCGTTGGCGGGCGCTGCCGCCTGTGCCTGTGGTATCCAGCTTCCCGCGCTGCTGTCGCCGTTGATGAACTGCTGCATCGGTACGGTTTCCAGCGCGACGCCAAATTCATCGCCGTAATCAGGTCCGTAGACCGCCAGCGTGAAATCGCCAGCAGCGACGGCGTTCTGGTCGGCGTTTAGCAGCGCATACTGCGGACCGAAAATGCGGTCATACAAACTGACAGGGGGCAGAAACAGCCCAACCCCGACCAGTATGCCCGCGATCAGCAGCGTGAGCACGCCTGCGATCCAGCAGCCGCATCCGCGTTCACGGGGCGGTTCCGGCGGCGCAGTGTAGGTGCGGCGCGGAAGCTCGATGGGTACAACTTCTGGAAGGCGTTCTTCGCCGTGTTCTCTCTCTTGTGTCATTCACACTTCCTGAGTTCGTTCTAATCGTTTACAGCGACGACGGTTTCGCAAACTTATAAGGGCGCACAGCCGTGCGCCCCTATGAAAACTGCCATGCTGACAATTGCCGTGACACCTAGTTCCTCAGCGCATCGCACGCCGGACAGCCGCCACCCGGACGGATGAGGGCGTATCCTGCCTGTGGATCTGCGCCGTAGCCTGTGAAGTCCATATTCCAGATGATGACCAGACGCACGCGACCACTGCGCGATGCCATCGAGATTGCCTGATCGATCCACTGTGCCTGTTCCGCGACAGAGGTATTCGCCGCCCACTCGAAACCTGCGGGCAGAGCGCCGTAACCTTCCGGCGTCAGATAGCCGAGTTCGGTGAAGCAAAGCTGCCGTCTACCTCGGAAAGCGTTGTAGTAGGTGTTGATCATGCTGCCGAAGTAACGGGTGTAATGGCTGCTTGCACCGCGCGGGTCCCCGCTGGTGGCGCTTGGCGGCAGAATGCCTTCATTATAATGGACGCCGATGCAGTCCATGTAGTTTGCCGCGCCAGCCGCTGCCATACCCGCCAGATAGAGATTGTCATCGCAGCCGCCACCGTGACACCCACCGAAGAATCCGGTTGGAGCAGGAGCGCCGCTGATGACCAGCGTAGACGGATTTGCTGCTTTGATCGCATTGTAGGATACGCGCAGCAAATCGGTGTAGCTGGCGGGGCTGATCTGCCCTGCGGGCCACTCACGGTCAATGTTCATTTCGTTCCAGACTTCGATGGCATCCGCGCCGAGCGCCGCAACGCCGCCAACGAAGCTGGCGTACTGTTCAAAATAACCGGGGTTGTACAACTGTCGCGGATCGCCGACGACGCCGAGCAGAATGCGGAAGCCACGCGCATGAGCATCGTTGATCCAGCCTGCGGCGGTAGATGGGTCTTGTCCGGCGCTGTAACGCAACTGCCGTTTCACCCACGTCATGCCGGAGCTACGCATCAAATCAGAGGCGTAGGTGCCCCAATCGGCGACGTGCGCACCATAGCTGAAGCCGCGCAGCGGGGCGGTATTGGCGACTGGCGCAGCAGGCGGTGGTACAGGCGTTGCCGTCGGAGCAACGGGGTCACCCGCCGGAGGCTGAGCAGGCGGCTGACCAGCACCGGGGGGCGGCAGGGTGAAGGGCGTATCCACCCACACACCGGGCAACGAAGCGATCTGTTCGGGTGTCAGGGTAATGAATTCGATGCTGACCCAACCCACCTGACCATCCGGTGTGATTCCGCGGAACCAGTAATCGCCTACGGGTGCTTTTCCGTCGAGGCGGATGGGCGTGCCAGCGGGGACAACGGTAATGGTGCGCCATTCCGTGCCGGGACCCGCACGCAATCTGAGGTTATCTGTGGCTACCGTATCGATTCCACCCTGAGCGTGAATGGTGGTGAAGAGAAGTGTCAAAACAAAGATGGTTGTAAATAGTATGAGTAGTCGTTTCATCATCAGGCCTTGTATATAACCCCCAATTGACACAAGCACTTCCCCGTGCCGCAGTCGGCGGCATTTTATCAGAACGAAAATCGAATCGCAAATGGGGAGCGCAACCTGTCTTGATGCCCACAATTTATATTTCGACCTATAATCATGAGTGAATTCGATAAAGTTCCGAGGCGTTTTCATGCTCAAATACTTCATTGTGCTCATGCGAGAGACTATTCGCGAGTGGAACGAAGACGGCGCGTCTGCGGTGGCGGCGGCGCTGGCGTATTACACCATCTTTTCACTCGCGCCGCTGCTGATCATCATCGCGCTGGTGGTTGGCGCATTCCTCGATGAGAAGACAATTGAGAAGGACATCATCGGCGGCGTCGAAGTCACCATCGGGACGGATGCTGCACAAACGCTGCGAGGGATGATTTCTCCTGAGAATCGCACACGCTCGGATGTGATAGGCACGATCATCTGGATTGCGGTGATGCTGTGGGGCGCTTCGGGCATTTTTTCGCAGTTGCAGAAGGCGTTGAACAAAATCTGGGAAGTGCGAGGGAAACCGGGGCGTTCGCCGCTGGTCTTCGTCAAAGATCGGTTGATTTCCTTCGGGATTGTCGTATTCGTCGCGACGATGCTGCTGGCGACGATGGTGATCAACACGGGCTTGACCACGCTGCTTGCGAAAAACGGACAATTTTCGCAGTTTTCGGGCATTATCCGCCCACTTCAGCTACTGGTTTCGCTTTCGCTGGCGACGGTGATGATCGCTACCGTGTTCAAAATCCTGCCGGACGTGAACATTCGCTGGAAAGACGTGTGGGTGGGCGCGGCGTTTACCGCTGTGCTGTTCATTGCCGGGCAGTTCGTGGTAGGGTTGTATATCTCGAATGCGAACGTCGGCTCGGTGTTTGGCGCGGCGGGTTCGCTGACCGTGATTCTGGTGTGGATTTACTACTCGGCGCAGATTTTGTTGTTTGGCGCGGAGTTCACCGAAGTGTGGGCACGACATCATGGCGTTCACATTCAACCGGACAGCGATGCTATCTGGACGAACGAAGATCAGGCACAGTTAGAACTGGAACGGGCACGGGCGCGGAAGATGGGAGCCACGCATCCGACGGTGACGCCGTGATTGACAACCGACAATACAGGTGAACGTTGGAAATCTCGCCCCCTCTTCATGACGTGAAAAGGGGGCGAGTTTCAGTAGGTGATTATTCGGGCAAGCTGCGGACGAGCAACAATGTACCCGGCTCGAACAAGGTGATACAGGTGAAGCCGGGGAATTCGGGGACGGTGTAGCTACCGACGATCTCGG
>DATGQJ010000097.1:0-4128 GCA_035304265.1 Oceanobacillus sp. | reverse complement strand
AGCCCCCTCGCCGCTGTAGCTTGCCGTAATCGTGTGCGCTCCCACCGACAAGCTGCTGGTCGTGAAGCTCGCCTGACCGCTGGCTAGGCTCACAGGTGCTTGTGAAACGCCATCAATCGAAAACGTGACCGTTCCAGTGGGGGTGCCGCTGGCGGATGTGACTGTCGCGGTAAAGGTGACTGCCTCGCCGAAGTTGGACGGATTAAGACTGCTGGTCAGCGTCGTCGTCGTGACGCACGTGCCAAGCGGCGTTTTGCCGTTTACCGCATTACCGCTGATCGTGCCTGTACAGGAGTTGTAGATTTTGTCGTTATTCTGAATGGTGCCGTTGTTCTGAATGGGACCATTGTTCTGCATAGTACGTTCATTGGTGATACTGTCGTCATTGGTCAAGTCACCATTGTTATTGATGGTGCCGAAGTTGTAGATGCCGCTGCCATTGGGCGCTGAGTTGCCAGAAAAACTGTTGTTGCTGAGCGTCACCGTGCCGCCAAAGTTGTAGATGCCGCCCCCTCTGTTGCCTGCCTCATTACCGGAGAAACTGCTGTTGCTGATCACCAACTCGGTGCTCCGGTTATAGATAGCGCCCCCATCCCCTCCACGGTTGGCGGAGAAGCTGGTATTGTTGATCGTTACCGCCCCCGCGCTCCAATCGTAGATGCCGCCCCCTCCATTTGCATAGTTGTTGACCAGACTGCTGTTGTTAACGGTCAAGGTGCCGTTACCGTCAATGAAGATACCGCCGCCGATGCTGTTGAAGTCGATGGCATAGCCATTCCGCAGCGTCACGTTGTTCAACGACAGAGCGCCGCCGGTTGAAACCCAAAACAGGCGAAATTGCGGCGTGCCGCCTGTACTGCTGCGTTCAATCGTCGCCCCGTTTCCCTCGATGCTGATACTGCTGGTAATGATGGGCAAGCCGGTGCCGTTGCCGTAATTCGCCTTCAAAGTGTAGGTGGCATTGCCCAGCACAATTACGTCCGACCCGGCATCCCCTGTCCCGCAATCGCTGTCCGTTGCGCCGTTCGCCACCTGAATCGCGTCAATGAGCGAGCAGATGTTGTCGGCATCCAAACTGTCGGTCTGATTTCCCGTCTGATTTACAGTCAGCGTCGCTGCATGTGCGACCTGCGTTTGTGCCTGCCCAATCACCAGCGTGATCAGGACGATAAGTGAGGTAAGACGAAGCCAATGCTTCCCGGTGGAGAATAGGTTCAGTGTTGACATGGATGCTCCAGCGAAGGTTCAAGGATAAACTATGTCAGCTTGTTACCACAGACAGCAATCAGTATAGGGATACGTTGGATTGAAAAAGCAGTAAGAAAACATAAACTTCGAGAAATTTAACGGTATTTATCTTTATGAAACAGATATGAAGACCAGTGGCGGTTGAATGCCTCGCTCTCACAAACGCTAAGCACTCGTTTCTTCCCGCATTCTGTAAGAGAGGTCTGGAACGAGAATTTGCCAGATGATTTACAGGACGAAGCGTTGACACAGGGGAACGAAATAAGACGGACGCCGGGGTAAGGGCATGACAATCCGCTTGGAGCAGCAGAACGTAAATTCTAAATCATGGCATGAAATTGCCCATCCAATGATTCAAAACGTTCCAACCATTTTCCAACTTTCACCTGTTCTTACCTGCTAACAGGTGAATCCTAAATCGTCTCTTTGATGAGTTCCGCCAACTTGCGGTTGATGCCCGGTACGGCGGCAAGTTCTTCCACGCTGGCATTCCGAATCGCGCTGATCGAATTGCCAAATGCCTTCAGCAGCGCCTTCCGCTTAGAAGGTCCTACCCCCGGAATCGCCTCTAGCTGGCTCACCATGCCCAGCTTCTGCCGTCGCTGCCGGTGACTGGTGATGGCAAAACGATGCGCCTCGTCACGAATACGCTGCACCAGATACAGCGCATCACTCCGACGTGACAGAATCAACGGCTGAGGATTGCCGGGTCGGTAGATTTCCTCGAACTGCTTCGCCAGCGAAACCACGGGCACGCGCTCCAACAGGTCGAATTCCCTCAGAACTTCGACAGCGACGTTCAACTGCCCCTTGCCCCCATCCACCATCAGCAGATCGGGCAGCAAACGCCACGTCTCGTCCTTGTCATCGCCATCCGGCATGATCGGCGTCGGGTCTTCATATGCCTGTTTCCAGCGGTTGAAACGTCGGGTCAGCGCCTCGCGCATGGATTGGTAATCGTCCGATCCGGTGTGGGTGATGGTGCGGATATTGAACTTGCGGTATTCGCTTTTCCTCGGTACGCCCTGCACGAATACAACCCGGCTGGCGACAATCGCCGTCCCCTGCGTCGTGCTGATGTCGTAACACTCGATCCGGTTGGGCGGCTTCGGCAGATTGAGCGCGGCTTGCAGTTCCGCCAGCGCGGTTTCCTGCTTGTGCGCATCGGCTTCCCACTGCGCCCGCATCATGCGCAGGGTTTCCCGCGCGTTCTCCTGCGCGATTTCGATCAAACTCTTTTTATCGCCGCGCTGTGGTACGGTGATGGTCACGCGCTTGCCATGCCGTTTGTCGCGCAGCCACCGTTCGATGATGCGCGTTTCCTCGATGTTCTGCGGCAGCACCACCTCTGCGGGAACTTCCGGCGCATTGCTGTAAAACCGCTGGATGAACGCCTCTAAAACCTCGCTGTCGGTTTCGCCTTCGGTTCCATCCAGCGAACGCGAATCGCTGCCGATCAGCTTGCCGTTACGGATGAAAAGAATCTGCACCACCGTATCGTTGTCGTCGCGGGCAAGCGCGATCACATCACGGTCTGTGAAGTCGGAACTCACGGCTTTGTGCTGACGGGTGATGTATTCAATTGCCCGCAGTTGGTCACGGATGGCAGCGGCACGCTCGAAATCCAATGTTTCGGCGGCGGCGTTCATCTCGTTCTCCAGCCGCTGCACCACGTGCTCCGATTTTCCGCCGAGTGTGTCCATCAATTCGGAGATCATGGCGCGGTATTCGTCTTTCGACACCGCCCCGATACACGGCGCGTTGCACAGCTTGATGTCGTGAAACAGACAGGCACGCGGATCATTGCCTGTAATTTCCCGATCACAGGTCAGATAAGGGAACGCCTTGCGCAGCGTTTGCAGTGTGTTTTGCACCGCCCACATCGCCACGTAAGGACCGAAATAGCGGCTGCCATCCTGCACGATCCGGCGGGTTGTCTCCACCTTCGGGTAAGGCATGTGCCAGCTTACCTTGATGTAGGGATAACGCTTGTCGTCTTTCAGGCTAATGTTGTACTGCGGCTTGTAGCGTTTGATCAGCGTCTCTTCGAGGATCAGCGCCTTGATCTCGTTTTCCTCGACGATGAAATCAATGTCGCAGATATGCTCGCGCAGGTGCATCGTCTTGAGACTGTTTTCCGCGCTGGCGTTGAAATAGCTGCGCACCCGGTTGCGCAGTTTCTTCGCCTTGCCCACGTAGATGATCGTCCCGCGCTCGTCTTTCATAAGATAGACGCCGGGCTTCATCGGCAGATTTTTGAGAATGGTTTTAATATGGTCTGAGGGTTGAAATGCCATTGGGATAAAGTGAAATTTTGGTTGAATGAATGTTCTAATTATACCCGGATCGGGCGACGAATCACAGATTCGGATATGGGGTGTTCCGCAGTATGACACATGATATTCTCAAGACCTACCTCCGCCTGTTGTGCCTGATTCTAGGTGTTCTGTTGGTGGCGATTCTGGCAGCGCGTGTCACCGGACAGTTGCGTTTCCCGCCTTCCATACTGGCATGGTCTTCTGAGCGTGATCGCAACTACGAAATCTATGTGCTGGATTTGACAACCAACACCTTACGCAATATCAGCCGCAATCCATACCGCGATTTTGAACCGGTGTGGTCACCTGATGGTCTTCTGGTGTGGGAATCTTTCCGTCCAAATCCGAATGATGTTTATCTCACAGCGGAAATTTACCTATGGGATAGCAGAACTGGTGAAGTGACCAATGTGACTGACCACCCGGAAATGGACCATTCCCCGGTGTGGTCGCCAGATGGTCGTCTCACGTGGATGTCCGAGCGCGATGGTAACAAGGAGATTTACACGCTGGATATGGAAAGTGGCGAAGTCACCAACCTTACTCAGCACCCGGCAGACGA
>DATGQJ010000096.1:0-18173 GCA_035304265.1 Oceanobacillus sp. | reverse complement strand
ACCCATTCTGAACGTCTCTTCCTGCGATCCACACGGCGAGCAGCGTTACCAGCGCACCGAGCACGGTAAACGCCCCGATGGTCAGGGCGGCATCGAACCAGAACTGCTCCGGGAAGAGGCGAATGAGCGAATCCGAGTAGAGAAAATACCACGTGCCACTTTCAAAAAATAGGGTATGAAACAGCGTAAAAAAATAATTCCAGTTGAGGATGGCGACGATGATGATGGCAGCGACAATCGCCAACGTGAGAATGCTCCCCTGAAACAGGCTTTTTCGCAGGGTGGTGCGAGAACGGGAATAGAGATAAACGGCAGACGCCAGCGCCAACAGCCCACTTACGACAGCGACGGCGAAGGCGATCTGAGTCACCGTTTTTACGTCTTGCATGTGGCGAAGTTCACGGGCGTTGAACAACGGTTCGCCGTCAGGAAATTTGAGATCGGCGAGGAAGTCAATGCCTTCGCCGTTCAGCAGATAGGCAACCGCGAAGGGGGCATAATGAAGCCGCTGCTCACGGGTCATGCCGTAGTAGTCTTCGGGGAAACCGGGACGGTTGTACTCGAACTGTAGAAACACTTCCGACATCACGAGGCGGGCGCTGATGAGTACCAGCAGCACCGGGAAGATAACCATGAGATACACCCGTGCGATAGCGACGAGCGCGGATTTTCGCGTTGGGACAACACTCTCAGTCATATCAATTTTGAAGCTGTTCTATGCCGCCGGAAAGCAGGAAGTTGAGCACCAGCGAATCGACCAATGTTTCGACAGGAGCGCGGTCATCGGTGAACACGATCTCCGACTCATGTACGGGCACAAGCGAGTTCACCGCCAGCGTGAGCGTGTCACGCAATAGTGAATTGGCGTCGGCGGGTAAATCGCTCAAATTCGCGGCGAGGTTTTCGCTGGTAGTCGGCTGAACCGTCGCAACCAGAATCGTATTGAACGAATAGGGCACGTCCATCGCGTGTACGCTAGGAAAGACTCGGAGCATAGTGCTGGTCATGGCATCGACCAGACGGCGGTCTGTGGTGGTGCGTCCCACGTTGACGACGGCAGCGCCATCTTCCGTGAGGTGGTTGCGCACTTCCTGAAAGAACTCGACAGTGGTGAGATGCCACGGAATGTAGGGTGGACGGTAAGCGTCGATGCCAATGACGCTGTAGCGCTTATTCAGATGGTTGAGTATGTAGCGCCCATCTTCCGCGTAAACGGTCAGGTTGGGCATGGTCATGTCGAAATAGCGTTCGCCCGCTTCGATAATCGCCGGATCGATTTCGATGCCGTCAATCGGGATGTCGCCATAGACGTGCGTGTACTGGCGGGCAATCGTTCCGGCGGCAAGCCCAACGATGGCAAGCGAGTGTACGTCGTCGGGTGAATGGGGTGGGGCATTGAAGTAGGGTGCGGCGAGGAAGAAGTCCCACGTGCGCCCGAAGCCGACATTTTCAGGATGCCACTGGCTGTGAATGCCTTGCCCTTCGTTGAGATACAGGTAGCGATTGCCGTTCGCGTCTTCCTGCACCTGAATGTAGTTGTAGGCGCTTTCGTCTTCATACAGCAGGGTTGCGCCTGCCTCTGGCGTGCGCAGGGGACCGTTCAATGCGAGAAACGACAGTATGCCGATGACGATGGGCATCCATAAATAGATCAGCGTTCGAGCGCCCTGCTGCTGCCACATGCCGACAAAACCGACGATGTATAAAATTCCGCCGAAAAGCAGGAATGTGCGAAATGTGCCGAGTTCGGGGATGATCAGGATGACGGGCAGAAACGTACCCAACAAACTGCCAAGCGTGCTGATCGCGTAAATTCGCCCCGACGTTTTGCCTGAACTTTGAACGTCGTTGACCGCAAGACGTATTGCAAATGGAGACACAACGCCGAGCAAGGTGATGGGAATCGAGAACAGAATCAGCACAGAGACAAACGAGCCAAGCGCCAATCCCGCCTGCGCACTCGCCATTGCGCTTGCCGCCCCCGATATAATCGGACGTGCGACGAGCGGAATGAGCGAATTTAAGAATGCGCTATAGATCAAAATGCGATAAAACGTGGTGAAATAAGGTGAACGGTCTGCCCATCGTCCGCCGATGAAATAGCCGATGGTGAGAAAGAGCAGAATCAAGCCGATGACATTCGCCCACACCAGATTGCTGGTGCCGAATACGCTCCCAAGCAGGCGCGAGGCGGTCAATTCGACGGCGAGGGTGGTCATCCCGCCAGTGAAAACTGCGACGTAGAGAAAGGTGTTTCGTTTAGTCATGCATCCTAATCGCGTATGAGCCTGATACGACACGCCACCAGTAATGACGCGCCGGGAATCGCCCGCGTAATGCAGGCAAGCGGGCTGGATGATACCCCTGATGTAGCGCGAATCGCCAGAGTCATTCCGCAACACTGCACACTTGTCGCCATCCACGACAACGAAATCACAGGCTTTGTCGATGCTTTTGCCACGATTGGCGCAGATCGAACCGTCCGTTGGGAAATCGATCTGCTGGGTGTACATCCAGAATGGCAGGGGCAGGGCATTGCACGGCAGCTTGTGAGCGCCGCTATTCTGGAAGGCACACAATACAACGCGCGACAAACACGGGCGCTCATCCGCACCGACAATCTCGCTTCACGACGCACATTCGCATGGTGCGACTTCAAACCGAAAGCCATCACATTCAACCTATACGTTGGAGCGCCGCACGGTGGTGACACGCCCCCAAGCCTGCCGCCGGAAGCGCATCTCGTCAGTGTTGCAACCCTGACGTACAGCGGAATCTGGGTCGAAGGGGCACTCTCTTCGGCGAGTCTGCGTGCTGCATCGACCATCCTGAGTTGCTACCGTTGGACAGTCGCCGGAGCGCTTATCCCCGCCGATGCGATTGATGCCATGCACATTGCCCGGAGAGCAGGGTATACACACATCGGAGAATTCGACTGGTGGGTGCGCAGCTAAATCGGGCGTTGACGGAGCGCCGCCGTCAGGTCGTCGCCTCTGCTGACCGTAACGGTAGGGATTTTGGCGAGGCGCAGCATCGCACGAGTATTTTCGGGAGCGACGTTGCCGCCAAACGATGATGGGTCGATATACACACACACTGGACGGATACCCTTACGTGCGAGGATTTGCGCTTCTGCGATCCAGCGCGTATCCAGAGATGATGTGATGACCACCAGCGTTGTGCCGCGTGTGAAATAGGGTGTTTCCAGCGTGAGCATTTCCGCCAGCGAGTAGGTGGTGAAGCTCCGCGCCACTGCCAGCGATTGCAGGATGCGCAGCAGTTGGCGATTACCCCGTTCCGGTTGGTGGATTTCACGATGTGGCACGTAAGCAGCGAAACCAAGCGCACGTTCGGCTTCGATAAAGTGTTTGGCGAGTGACGCGGCAATGACGACTGCATATTCTTCCGTCGATGGGGGAATCTCGCCGTTGGTTGGGATCGCCGCGCCTGTTCCGTTGATGCGCCGCAGGTTCGGAAACTCGACCAGCGAATCGGCGGAGAAATCGACGAACATCCACACGTCCACCATCGGGTCGATTTCAAACTCTTTCACCATCAGGCGTTCGCGTCGTGCCGTTGTCGCCCAGTGGATGCGGTTGAAGGCATCCCCCGGTGCATACTCGCGCACGCCTGCGGCATTGGTGGTGATGGTTTGCGCCCGCCGCCGCTGCGCGTCACCACCTGAAAGCACGCCCATCGGCAGTTCAAAATGATCGACGGGAACCGTTCGGGGATAGACGATCACTCGCGACGTTGCCGCCAAGGTGCGCGGCGAGGAAAACAAGCCGAAGGGGTCACCGCTGGAGATGCTGATCGGACCCAACGTGAATTCACCACGCACGGTGCAGGGTGTATCCACATACCAGCGATAACTCGCGCGGGGTCCAAGCGCGGGGACGATGTGGCTGGCGCGATGACCGGGCATGTTGGAATGATCGCGGATTTCGAGCCACAACTTGGGCAAAATCGAACGATTAGTGACGACGAAGACTTCTTCGAGGTTGCGCCCCACCTGCGCCCGTCGCGTGCGGGTGCGGCGCGTGATGCCGACCCAGCGAACGGCAGTCCAAGACCAGATCAGCGAGATAATCAGTAACGCGCCGAGCAGATAGGACAGATTGAAGAAAAAGGCGCGTCCGGTGAATAACCCTGCCAGCAGGCTGAGGATGAGAAGGCTGTAAAGGGTATTGCGGCGGTTAGGCATTTTTAGCGAACGGTGGCTCCGGGGACGGGAGTTGACGCCAGAATATCCTGCACGATGGTTCGCGATGCAATATCCTTGATGCGTGCCGCCGGTCCGACGATGATGCGATGCGCCAGTGTGACTTCGGCGAGTGCCTTCACGTCGTCGGGGATGATATAATCGCGCCCTGCCATTGCCGCCCGCGCCTGTGCCGTGCGGAACAACGCCAGCGAACCGCGCGGGCTGCTTCCCAGATATACGTCAGGGTGCTGCCGCGTTGCGTTTACGAGGTCGATGATGTAGCGTTTGATCTCATCCGCTGCATACACTTCACGGACTGCCTGCTGCGCGGCAAGGAGTTCCTGCACGCTCACCACCTGATAGGTGTTCATCAGGGGGTGCTCATACTGCTGCGAGGTGAGGACAGCCATCTCTTCATTAGGGGCAGGATAGCCTAACTGGATGCGCAGCATGAAGCGGTCAAGCTGCGCTTCGGGCAGCGGGAATGTACCTTCGTATTCGATGGGATTCTGAGTCGCCAGCAGCAAAAACGGCTCTTGCAGGCTGTAGGTCACGCCGTCTACCGTGACCTGATGTTCTTCCATCGCTTCCAGCAGCGCTGCCTGAGTCTTGGGCGTGGCGCGGTTGATTTCGTCTGCCAGCACGATTTGCGCCATGATCGGTCCGGCGCGGAATTCAAATTCGCGGGTTTTCTGGTTGAACAGGGATACGCCCGTCACGTCCGAGGGGAGCATGTCCGGCGTGAATTGAATGCGGCTGAAGGTGCAGCCGATGGAACGCGCCAGCGCCTTCGCCATCATGGTTTTGCCGACGCCGGGAATATCCTCGATGAGAATGTGCCCCTGACTCAGCAGCCCCAGCACCGTCAGCCGCACTTCATTGCGCTTGCCGACGATGACTTGACTCACACTATGGGCGATGCGCTCGGCGACCTGCTGCACAATTTCGACAGAGCGGGGACGAGCATTACCACTGACCTGTCGCGTTTCCTGAGGAAATTCCTGCATGTGACCTCATTGCCTCTGCTTACCACTCCAAAGTATAGCCCAAGTTGAAACGATGAACAGTCTGGATTATCGACGCTTGACCTACGCTCCCTTGCTGATTCCCCTATGTTCGATATAATAACCAATAGCACTAGGAGCTACTCCAACCCCGCTTCTGAGAGGAGTCACCACATGGCGAAATCGCGGACTGAGTTAATGGTAGATCGTCTGCGCGACTTACAGGCTGCAACGCCGGAGATTGAAGCGGCGGCAGTGGTAAGCGTCGATGGTTTGACGATGGCTTCCTCCCTCCCCGCTAACGTTGAAGAAGATCGTGTGTCCGCGATGTCGGCGGCGATGCTCTCACTTGGTGAGCGCATTTCCGGTGAATTAGGGCGCGGGCTGTTGGAACAGGTACACGTGAAGGGGGATGACGGCTACGTTATCCTGATGTCTGTCGGCGAAGAAGCCGTGTTGACCACACTCGTGCGTGAAGGCGCGAAGCTCGGCTTGATCTTCCTCGATATGCGGCGAACGGCGGATGATCTCAGTCGTTTGGTTTGAAATCGTTCTTTTTGTGACGCTAGTGCAGTTTTCGTCGGCGGGGAGTTGTCTCCCCGCCGCGCTTTTGTAAATGAGGTGAATCAAATGGCGGATCCCAAATACATCTTCTGTACGGGTGGGGTGGTCAGTTCGGTGGGTAAGGGCGTCACTGCTGCCGCTATCGGATGCATTCTCAAAGCGCGTGGGTTCAAAGTCGTCATCCAAAAACTCGACCCTTATCTCAACGTCGATCCGGGCACGATGAGTCCTTACCAGCACGGCGAGGTCTTTGTGACTGCCGATGGCGCGGAGACCGACCTCGATCTTGGACACTACGAACGGTTCATCGACGAAAGCCTGAATCGTTCGTGCAACGTCACCGCAGGGCAGGTTTACAGCCACGTCATCGACAAGGAACGACGCGGTGATTATCTCGGCGGCACGATTCAGGTGATTCCGCACATCACCAACGAGATCAAGCGGCGTGTGATGCTGGTCGGCAAGGAAAACAATGCCGACGTGGTAATTGTCGAAGTTGGCGGCACGGTGGGCGACATTGAGGGGCAACCATTCCTCGAAGCCATCCGGCAGATGCGCTACAGCCTTCCCCGCACAGATACCCTGTTCATCCACGTTACTTTCTTGCCCTACATCGGCGCGACAGGTGAACTCAAGACCAAGCCAACTCAGCACAGCGTTCGCGATCTACGCAGTATCGGCATCAATCCTCAGGTCATCATCGCTCGCACCGATTACCCCGTGAGCAAGGATGTGACCGATAAGATCGCGCTGTTCTGCGACGTGGTAGATCGCGCGGTTGTGCCACTGGAAACCACCGACCTGCTGTACAATGTCCCGCTGCTGTTGGAAGATGCGGGTTTAGGCGATTATCTGGTGGAAGTGCTTGAGCTTCCCGCGCGTAAGCCCAATCTGGACGAATGGCGGAAAATGGTACAGCGGATGCGGGCGGCGAAGGAACCGGTACGGATCGCGGTTGTTGGCAAATACATCGAACTGCACGACGCCTACATGAGCGTTAAAGAGGCGTTGTTCCATGCGGCAACCGCCTGTGATCGCCGTCTTGAAATCGACTGGGTGAATTCTGGCGATCTGGAAAAGGGCAAGGGCTGGGACATCATCAGCCGCGCTCACGGAATTGTCGTGCCGGGGGGATTTGGCTATCGCGGGGTCGAGGGCAAAATCCTCGCCGGACGTTATGCCCGCGAGAACAAGGTTCCGTACCTCGGTCTGTGCCTTGGGATGCAGACCATGTGCATCGAATTCGCCCGCAATGTACTCGGTTTGGAAGATGCGAATAGCTCTGAATTTGAAGTCACGAGCGAAAACTTCGTGATTGATATGATGCTGGAGCAGCGCGGTATTACCGATCTCGGCGGCACGATGCGGTTGGGCGTGTATCCGTGCCGCTTGCAGGAAGGCTCAAACGCGGCGCGGGCTTACGGCAATGTTCCCGAAGTTCAGGAGCGCCACCGCCACCGTTTCGAGTTCAACAATGAGTATCGCGCCCTCTTCGAGGAAAACGGGATGCGTTTCAGCGGAATCAGTCCTGATGGTAAACTGGTAGAAATCGCCGAAATCGCTGATCATCCTTATATGGTTGGCAGCCAGTTCCATCCGGAATTCCTGAGCCGACCCAATTCGCCGCACCCACTGTTTCTTGAACTGATCAAGCAGGCGATTGAATTTGGACGGACGAACCTGCACCGAAATGGTAAGGGAACACCTTTGACTGTTGAAGCACCAACCGAAGTGAAGGAATAATTTATGTCTGTTGCAAGCTACATTCAGGCGATGCCGAAAGTCGAGTTGATGCTCTCACTTGAAGGAGCGCTGCAACGAAACTCGCTCTTGAAACTCGCCGAGGCGAACGACATCCCCGAAACCCTGAAGCACTACAACGAGTGGGTGAGCCTGCTGGATAAGCCCGATTACAAGCGTCTGGCGGACATCGCACGGATGGCGACAAGCTGGTTGCAGATCGCCGATGACCTGTCGCGAATCGTCTACGATGTGGGCGTGTTTCTGGCGAAAACCAATGTGCGTTACGCTGAGGTGATGGTCAATCCCTCCTATTTTGACCACGTTGGTCTGTCGCTGGATGACTTTTTCGCCGCGCTCAACGACGGACGAAGCCGCGCCAAGCGTGCATGGGATGTGGACATCGCATGGGTGCTTGCTGTGCCTCGTGAAGAGCCGCGCCGCGCGGACGATTATGCGCGGGCAGCGACTTCGCAAATGGCAGTGAGGCACAACATTGTCGCGCTGGGGTTGACAGGGCGCGAGGATGCACAGCCTGTCGGACAGTTCGAGCGAGCGTTCGCCACTGCCGAAAAGAAGGGGGTTCCTCGTGTCGTTCGTGCAGGCGATAACTTAGGGGCAGACGGGGTGGTTGCGGCTGTGAACACGCTGTCTCCGACTCGTCTGCTGGATGCGCGTGGCGTCTCCGAATCGCCTGAGGCACTCCGCCTGATCGAAGAACGGCAAATTCCAGTTGCGGTTGGACTCACGCGGGCGCTGCGGCTCGGTTGGGTTCACTCTGTGGAGGAGTTTCCGCTTCGCAACTTGTATGATGAAGGCGTGACGCTGGTTCTGGGAACCGACATGCCCAGCCTGTACCACACCAGCCTGATCGAAGAATACACAACCGCTGTCGAAGCCGAGTTGTTATCGCTGGATGAACTGGACGAATTGGCGCTAAATGCGGTGCGCAATAGCTTTTTGCCGGAAGATCAAAAGACAGCAATGCTGGAGCAATTCAAAGAAGAATATGCTCGTCTACGTGAGGAACATATCACGTCCGGCGAACCTGCCTGATTTTTCCTTATCGGCATCATAAAAGGAGCGAAACCAGTCTGGTTTCGCTCCTTTCGTTTTATATTGGCTTACGCCTCGGTGTAATCACCCTCGATCACATCCTCACCGCCCGGTTGAGCGTTGGGTTGGTAACTGCCACCGCTTGCCGCGCCATTGCTTGCGTACATCTGCTGCGATAGGGCGTAGGTCGCGTTTTGCAGCGCATCACTTGCCGACTTGATGGCGTTGATGTCATCACGCTGTAGCGCGTCGCGCACGGCTTGAATCTGATTCTCGATGGTCGCGCGGTCAGCAGGGGGAACCTGATCACCAAGCGTATTGAGCGCCTTCTCCGCCTGATAGATCAGCGCGTCGGCTTCGTTGCGAACCTGCGCAAGCTGGCGGCGGCGGTCATCTTCTGCACGGTTGCGCTCGGCTTCCTTCACCAGTCGTTCCACATCTTCCTTGCTGAGATTGGTCGAGGCGGTGACGGTGATCTTCTGTGCCTTGCCCGTCGCCTTGTCGGTGGCGGTCACATTGAGAATGCCGTTTGCGTCGATGTCGAACGTCACTTCAATCTGCGGCACGCCGCGTGGCGCAGGGGGGATACCTTCCAGCCGGAAGTTACCGAGTGACATATTGTCTGCCGCCATCGGGCGCTCACCTTGCAGGACGTGGATGTCTACCGCCGTCTGACCATCTGCCGCCGTCGAGAAGATTTCGCTTTTCTGGACGGGGATCGTCGTGTTACGCTCGATCAGTGTGGTCATGACGCCGCCCATCGTTTCGACACCGAGACTCAGCGGAGTCACATCGAGCAGTAGCACATCCTTGACTTCGCCGCCGAGCACGCCCGCCTGAATTGCCGCGCCAACTGCCACGACTTCATCCGGGTTGACGCTCTTGTTCGGCGTCTTACCGAGCATGTTCTGAACAAGCTCCTGCACCATCGGCATACGGGTAGCGCCGCCGACCAGAACCACTTCGTTGATCTGGTTCTTGTCCAATCCTGCGTCTTGGAGCGCCTGATTGACGGGACCGCGCAGCCGTTCCACCAGAGGTGCGCCGAGTTGCTCGAATTTCGAGCGCGTCAGTGTCATGGTCAGGTGCTTTGGTCCTGACACATCTGCTGTGATGAAGGGTAGGTTGATTTCCGTCTGAACCGTGTTGGAGAGTTCGATCTTTGCCTTTTCCGCCGCTTCGCGCAGTCGTTGCAGCGCCTGACGATCATTGCGCAAGTCGATGCCGTTTTCGCGCTTGTACTCGTCTGCGATCCAGTCCACGATCACTTGATCCCAGTCGTCACCGCCGAGATGGGTATCGCCGCTGGTCGCCTTGACTTCGATCACGCCGTCGCCGACTTCGAGAATGGATACGTCGAACGTACCACCGCCGAGGTCGAAGACCAGAATGGTTTCGGAGTGCTTCTTATCCAGCCCGTATGCCAGCGCTGCCGCCGTCGGTTCGTTGATGATACGCAGCACTTCCAGCCCGGCGATCTTTCCGGCGTCCTTGGTTGCCTGCCGCTGACTATCGTTGAAGTATGCGGGAACCGTGATCACCGCCTTGGTCACTGGCTCGCCCAGATATGCTTCAGCATCGCTCTTGAGCTTGCCCAGAATCATGGCGCTGATCTCCTGCGGCGTGTACGTGCGTCCGTTCACCGGAATCTTCACTCGCGCGTCGCCTGCCGGACCCGACTCGACTTTGTAGGGAAGATTGGCTACTTCATCGCGAACCTCAGCCAGCGTCTTGCCCATCAAGCGCTTGATGGAGTAAATCGTGTTTTCCGGGTTGACGACTGCCTGCCGCTTGGCGGACTGACCAACAAGTCGCTCATTATTTTTGGTAAAAGCGGCGACCGATGGTGTCGTTCGGCTGCCTTCGGCGTTCGGAATCACGACGGGTTCGCCGCCCTCCAGCACCGAGACCACCGAGTTGGTCGTACCGAGGTCAATACCAACGATTTTTGCCATATCTAATACACCTCATCTCTATTCGTGTTACGAAGTCCATTGTAGAGAGGGAGTATCAGAGTTTTATTGAGTTTACGTATGAAGGATATAAGAGGTCTAGCTCAAGAGCGGAATCAATTGCAGTAACACCTGACGAACGCTGGTCTTTTTGGTGGTGTCGCATGGCATTACCGTGACATCACTGATGCCAACGCCGCGCCGCACGATGTCGAGGCGTGCCGCACCGGGCAGGTCGGCTTTGGTAGCGACGACAATGCAGGGCGCGTCGATATAGTTGGCGAAGATTTCCACCATTTGTCCGGCGGTTTCAAACGTATCCGGTGCGGTGCTGTCCACAAGCACGAGAAAGCCGTC
This sequence comes from Oceanobacillus sp., assembly GCA_035304265.1. Classification (GTDB taxonomy): domain Bacteria; phylum Chloroflexota; class Anaerolineae; order Aggregatilineales; family Phototrophicaceae; genus Flexifilum. Next base: position 7,296 of record DATGQJ010000096.1, on the reverse strand, counting down.
CATCTCTTGCGAGAGGATTTCCCACATGAACTCGAAGCGCACCTGTCCCGGCGTGCCGTACAGATAGAGCATATGCTCATCCATCTGGACGCGCCCGAAGTCCATCGCCACTGTGGTTTCTTCTTTGATGTCCTGATCGGCGTCGGTAATGCGCTTTTCGGTGGAGACAACCGGAATATCGGAAATCGTCTTGATGAGTTGGGTCTTGCCTGAATTGAACGGACCGGTGACGACGACCTTGTAACTCGCCACGAGATTGCTCCTCACGTTGAGGGTTGCTCAGGATGCCTGAAATCGACAAATCGGTAGCCGACACCTCGTTCAGTCAGAATGTATTTGGGATTAGAGGGGTCTTCCTCGATTTTTTCGCGGAGATAATTTACGTACAGGCGCACGTAATGCGCTTCATCACGATACTCATAGCCCCAGACTTTGGCGAGCAGTTGGTCGTGGGGCACAGTCCAGCCTGCATTTTCGATCAGGTGGTAGAGCAGGCGGTATTCGGTAGGGCGCAGCTTGATGCGTTCGCCATTGACGATGACTTCACGGCGGTTGAAGTCCACGCTGAGGCGGTCATCAATCTTGAGCACCGCCTGATCGGGTGCTGTGGATGGAGCCTCAGTACGTCGCAGCACCGCCTTGATTCGGCTGGCAAGTTCGCGCGGTCCGAAAGGCTTGGCGATGTAATCATCTGCGCCAAGTTCCAGCCCGTACACCTTGTCGTTTTCTTCGCCCTTGGCGGTCAGCATGATGACCGGAATATTGGAGAACTCGCGCAGCATTCGCAGCGTTTCAAAGCCGTCAAGTTCCGGCATCATCACGTCGAGCAGCACGATGTCGGGCAGTTTCGTGCGGACGGCTTCCAATGCCTCTAAGCCGGTGTGCGCTTCGATAACCTGATGCCCTTCTAACTCAAGGTTCATGCGGATGAAATTAATCATCCGCGGCTCATCGTCCACGACGAGAATGCGTTTTCCATCGCGCTGTCCGGTGCGCGGAAGTTTTGGGGTAACCATCTGGAAACGCTTAGTCGTTGCGGAAGGGCAGTGGGAACTCGGTGTCTTCGCTTTCCGAAGGAAGCACTTCCACGAAATTAATGCGCCACCACGGGAGAATCAGCGTCGTAACGCCGTCTTCCAGCCATTCCACTTCCCGATCTCCGCGTTCACGTGGATTCTTGCCAATAATCGCGTTATCCGTCGGCTTCGGTAGATCATCAACGTCCAGTTTGACAGGTTCAGAGTTGTTGATATGGACGAGTAGTGTGATCATTCATTACTCCTGCAACACAAGCGTGTTTAAGTCTTGAAGTAAATGTGCGCTACCAGTTTACCCAACCGGATTTCGTCGCCGTCTCGCAGCACACGCGGCTGATCCGGCACGAGCCGCTGCCCGTTCAGATGCGTGCCATTTGCGCTGCCCATGTCCACAATTGTCAGGGTATCGTCGTTGCGGTAAATCGCAGCGTGAATCCGCGATACCCCTTTTTCCAATGCGCCAAATGGCGTCAGGTCAAGGTCGGGCTGCTGCGGACTGTTGGTGTCCATACGTCCCAGCACCGTTCGCCTGTCCGGTTGCAGTGTCACCGGTTCAGAGGCGTCACGGATGTGCATGACGATGTAGGCTTCCTCGTCAAAACGCGAGGTTCCCCACGTGGCACGCGCGGCGATTTCACCCGTGACGTATTCAAACTGGCGTGTTGGCAATGTCGCTTTTGAATCACCTTCGCCCAACCGCTGACCGCATTCCTCGCAGAAGAGAAAGCCTTCACGGTTGCGATGGGCGCAATAGGGACAGATCATCATTCCGAACCATCTCCGGCGCTCGCTCCCAACAAAAGGGTGCGGGTTTGATATTTCAACGTTTTGCGTCCCTTGTCGGTCAGATTATACGTATAGGCAACTTGCTGCGCTTCGTTGCGTGCTTGCTGTGCAAGTTCCGGCTCACCCAATTCCAGTAACCGCGTCGCCAGATTTTCCAGACGGCGGGTGGCTTCCCGAATATCCCCGGCTTCCAATGCCTCTTGCGCTCGTTCTTGCATCCGGTACAGGGTAAGTTTACCCAATGCGTCCAGAATGGCGCTTGGCGGGTCTTCCGGAGCGGGATTCTGGGTCACTTCAACCGAAAAATCGCTCAACACCTGATACTTTTGCAGCCGATTAGCCAGTATGTCGCCAGACGAGACGAGCCGCGCAACCGTATGGAATTCTTCGGATAGATTCGGTGGCATTTCGAATTGCAGCAGTACCGATATTGTCCGGTTGAGTTGAAGGCTGCCCAAGGGCATGTTCCCCTCGTCTACCGAAAGCGGCTGCGGGTTCGGCGTCAGCTTGAATGCCGATTCTAGCCGAATATTTGGGTCAGGTGCAACCGAAAGGGTGACACGTTCGGCAAAAATGTTGGAAAGATTGCGAACGTGGTCGTTCAAAAATCGGACGACTGCATTCGCAGAGTTGATGTATGCCGACGATCCGCCTGTCGTCGTGGCGATTTCGTCGAGGAACTTGTCGTTCCATTCTTGCCCTAAGCCCATGGCGCTGATGGCGATGCCCTCTTTGGCGACTTCGCGGGCGAGGGCAAGGCATCGATCCTGATCGCCGTAGGTATTGCCATCGGTGAGAAGAATGATGTGATTGACCAGCCGTGGGGCGAGATACTGGCGATTTTGCTCCGCGCCTGCGGAAAGCCCTTTGAAAATCTCGGTGCCGCCGGAAGCCATCATCATGCTGATGCGGGCTTTCAGCGCGGGCTTGTCGGTGACCGTCGTCGCGGGAATCACCACATCGGCGTGATCGTTGAAGGAAACAACCGAGAACACGTCTTCGGGTGTAAGCTGGTCGATGATCTGGTGCGCGGCGATCTTCACCTTGTCGAGTCGGGTGCCGCTCATCGAATTGCTGTGATCGAGCACCAGCGTCAGATTCAGGCGCGATTCACGGGTATGCTGCCCCTCTTGAGCACGCGGATCGGGCAGGATTTCAGCGAGCAAATAGAGTACCTGCGGCTCAGGCAGCGGCATGATTGCGCGTTTGCTTGGGATGACGCGGAAGTTGACGCTGAGAACGCCCCCATCCCTTTTCTGCACGCTTTCATCATATTTGCGGCGGCGTTCGCTATCCGTGAGCAAATCGTGGGCGACAGTGATGTCCTGAAACTGGACGGCTGCGCCGGGTGCGCGATTGACATCGGGATGCAAACGACGCGCCGCGCGGCGATAGGCTGCCTTCACATCCTCAGCAGATGCGTTTGGCGGTACACCTAGAATCACATAGGGATCAAAATCAACAGTCATTTTTGTCGAGCGTGCCGGATTAACCGGGTAATTTAAGTAAAATTGCCGTCACGTTGTCAATGCCGCCGCGCATATTGGCAAGGGCGATCAACTTGTTACATGCTTCCTGCGGAATGGGATGTTTAGTGACAATATCTAGAATTTCCGAATCCGCAACCTGATTCCACAAACCGTCGCTGCATAACAGCAAGCGTGCGTGTGGGGGCAGACGACGGGTGAGCGTATCCACGTCTACCGTATCATTCTGTCCAAGAGCGCGGTACAGGACATTCGGCTGTTTGTGATCGGTGGCTTCTTCCGGCGTTAGCTGTCCTAATTCAATCAGGCGTTGAACCAGCGAGTGATCGCGGGTGACTTGCTCGATTGCGCCCTTGCTGATCAAATAAATTCGACTATCTCCGACATGCGCGATATACGCGAGGTCGCCGATGACAACGGCTGCCGTCACCGTCGTGCCACCTTCCGGCACATTTGCCACAACATCGGAATTCGCTTTTTGAACGGCGGTTTCCAGTACCTCGTTCACGGGAATCTGGTTCGCGTCTTCATCGCCGCGAACCATCGGCACGTAAAGCGTTCCCAGTATGTGGCTCGCCAGTGAGCGCGTGGTAATGGCAGATGCTTTCTCTCCATCCTGATGCCCGCCCATCCCATCGGCAACCACGAACAAGCCGAAATCGGGCCATTCGTCGGCGCTGCGGGTGGTGGCGAGGAAGGAAAACGCTGCATCCTGATTGTTGGTACGCACCTTGCCAACGTCGGTCAACTGCCCGAACACGGCGTGTTCATTGCCCGCCACAGGAATAAATGTATCCTGCGGGAGTGGACGGGTTACGCCGTCGGCAACGGTGTCGATGGCTGGCTCTGCCGCCGCCGCCACTGCTGCCTCGTCCAGCGGCTTGGTGAGCTTCTCGGTTTCAGCGTCGGAATGGGAATTCGCCGGAGGTGGTGTGATCACTTCAGGTACGCTCCTCGCTTCGCTGGTGTTTGGTTGGCTGAATAAACGTCGAAACCAACTCATCTTTTAACTCCACAGTAGAGACAAACGCTTAACTGACCAGCGGGAAGGCATACAGGATGTGATCCATTGAACTGACCAGAATCAGGTCGCCTGCAATCGTCGGCGATGACGTAATTGCGCCCCCGGTCTTGAACTTCCATCGCTCTTTTCCAGTATCAAGGTCGATGCAATAGAAATACTCATCTGTGCCGCCGAAGAAGATGAAGTTGCGATGGATGATCGGCGACGAAACAATCGGCTTTTCGGTGGCAAATTTCCAGCGTTCGCGTGACGTTTGCGCGTTCAGGCAGTACAGGTTGCCGTCTGCCGAGCCGAAGTAAATGTACCCTTTGTGTTCAATCGGGGACGAAATGATCGGTCCCTGTGTGCGGAAGCGCCACGAATTATAGCCATTGGCAACGTCGAGCGCATACATGAAGCCGTCGGTTGAACCAACGTACACGATACCTTCATTCATGTCTACGTAGGGGGATGAGATCACGCCGCGCTTGGTGCGATAGCTCCACTTGCGCGCGCCCGAAAGCCCCAGTGCGATTATTTCGCCTGACTCTGCCCCCACAATGACCAGTTCGTTCGTCACGAACGGACGGCTGCGCACCGGCGCATTCATATCGTAGTTCCACAAGTAGCGTCCGTTGGCGATACCCAGAGCATACACCTTGCCGTCGTCGCTGCCAAAAAAGACGTGCTCGTGGGCAATCCGGGGTGTGCCGCGCACTCGATCTTTGGTGTTAAATGTCCAGCTTATGCGTCCGCTGCGGAAGTCCAGTGCGTACAGCGTATAATCTTCCGAGCCGAAGATGACCAGCTTACTGTTCTCATCGACAACCGGAGATGACGCAATTCCGCCTCTTGTGGCGAATTTCCAGACGAGATCGCCTGACTCCAATTTCACTGCCCACATGTTGGTGTCGTAAGAGCCAACCAGTGCCATGTCGCGTACTGTGGCAGGGGTGCAGCGAATTTCGTCTTCGGTCTTGAATGTCCACTTGGGTTGAACCGTCCCGATTTGAGCAGCGTCTTCTTCAAAGAAACCAGTAGAGCCATTCACCGACGCGGTTTCCGCAGGCGCATAGACGACTCCGGCGCTGCGATAACGCTGTCGCTCCAACGCTTCTTTCATTTCAGCGCAGGTCTTGAAGCGCTCGGTCACGTTGAACGCGAGTGCTCGCTCGACCACGGCGATGAGTTCCGCCGGTGCATTGGGGTTGAAATTCGGAATCGGGCGCTCGTGGAAGCTGAACGGCGGCTCAAGGCGCGGGTCTTTGCGGGTGAGCAGATGATGTAGCGTTGCGCCAAGACTGTAAATGTCGCTCTGTGGAGTTACGTCACCCTTGTACTGCTCCGGCGCGGAATAGCCTTCTGTGCCGATCATCGTGTGCTTAACGCCGCTGACGAATGTCTTGGCGATGCCGAAGTCGATCAGCCGGACTTTGCCAAGACTGTCGATCATGACGTTGGACGGCTTCATATCCCGGAAGACAATCGGATCGGGTTTCTGGTTGTGCAGGTAGTCGAGCACGTCACACAGATCGATTGCCCATTCCAGGATTTTCTCGTTTGGCAGTTCTTTGGTTTTCGACATCAGCAACTCAAGGTCGCTTCCGTTGATGTATTCCATCACCAGATAAGCGCGATCATTGAGGTCGAAGAAGTCGAAAATCTTGGGGATTGCCGGATGGTTGAGTGTTGCCAGAATGTTTGCTTCTCGGCGGAAGGTCTTGAGCATTGAAGCTCGCAGCGCCGCATCAGTCGCGATGGTCTGCATTTCCTTGATGGCGACTAACTTGCGCACATCGGTAAAGTTGAGATCCCGCGCCTGATAAACCGTTCCCATGCCGCCACCGCCCAGAACTCCCATGATTTTGTAGCGGTTGTGCAGCACGAAATTGGCTTTTAGAGCGCTGTCACTGGTGTTGTCACCCTCCATACCAGTAAAGTGGGTCGTCTCAGGCATCAGCTTTGCCTTCTAGATAGATGAGTGCGAACGTGAATTGAAAATGAAAATGATGACCTTGAATTATTATATTGAACCTGTCAGAATACCGCAATCAGTGTCATAACAGTCTCGTTATTTATTGTAACACATGCCTTCTGAATCAAATCCCTTGTCTTTATATCTTCACATCCCCTTTTGCTCGACAAAGTGTTCATACTGCGCCTTCAACACCTACACTCATCTTGAACATTTGATTGATGCGTTCGTCGATGCGCTGGCACGCGAAGTTGAAATCGTCGGGCGAGGGCAGACTGTCGGCACGATTTTCTTTGGCGGTGGCACGCCAAGCCTGCTGACGCCGGAGCAGTATCAACGCATTTTTTACGCCATTCATAAGCACTTTTCGGTGATGCATGACGCCGAAATCTCGCTTGAGGCAAATCCCAATGATCTCAATCGGGACTATCTGGCAGCGCTGAGGGGGATTGGCTTCAATCGCCTGAGTATCGGGATGCAGACCGCGAACCCCAACGAACTCAGACTATTCAGCCGTCGCCACGACAATGACGCGGTGGCGCGGGCGATGTCGGCGGCGCGGGGCGCAGGGTTCGATAACGTCAATCTGGATTTGATTTATGGTTTTCCCCATCAGACGCTAGAAAGTTGGGAGACCACGCTTCGGCAAATGCTCTATCTAAAGCCTGAGCACGTCTCGTTGTATGCGCTTGGTCTCGAAGACGGGACGGCGATGAAGGCATGGGTAGAGACGGGGCGCTTGCCCGCGCCTGACGACGACCTTGCCGCCGATATGTACGAACTGGCGAGCGATATACTGGCGGCACATGGCTACGAGCAGTACGAAATCAGCAACTGGTCACTTCCCGGACGCCAATGCCGACACAATCTGCAATACTGGCTCAATCTGCCTTACGTTGGGTTGGGACCGGGCGCTCACGGTTTTGCTGACGGGGTGCGCTATTCGGTCATTCTCTCGCCGCAGCGCTATATCAAGTTGATGATGGAAAGCACAGGGGAGTTTGAGTT
>DATGQJ010000095.1:0-4522 GCA_035304265.1 Oceanobacillus sp. | reverse complement strand
ATACAAAGCAACCAGCGAATCATCCACCTTCACCTGCCTTCCCCATGGCAAGTTGCTGACGACGATATCACACCAATGGTCACGCAAAGGGAGTTGTTCAGCATCCCAACACACAAGTGGCGTATCCGGTGAATTTGCCCTCGCAGCAAGCAGTGCTTCAGGAGACAGATCGCCGCCTATCGCTCTATAACCCATTGCTCGCGCTTCCGCCAGAATGGTTCCTGCGCCACAAAACGGATCGAGGATATACGAATCAGGTTTTGCATCCGCCAGCATGAGCATTGCCGCCGCCACTGAAGGCTTGAGCGATCCCCCGATTTGCGCGGTTTTATAGGCGCGTTCGTGCAGCGCATGTCGCGCCAACCGAATGCCCACGTGAGCCGTTTCATGTTCGATGAAAAGCCGCACATTCAGGTCGGCTTCGCGGTCATCGGTGGTATACGTCCAACCGAAAGTTGCATTGATACCCGCTGCGACTGCCTGTTTGATCTCGTCCGACGTGTAATTACGCTTGCCGACAAAGCTCGCCGTCACCGAAAAAGTGGGCAGATCACCGACATGCCTGAAACTGCGAATCTGGTCAACCGCATCTTGTAAAGATAGCTGCTTTGCCCGCTCGGTAAAAACGGGGAGCATACTGCGCAGATGACCGACGTTGTGCCACGTATCGACAGCAAGATATACATCATCTACCGTTCGCAGATTGAGCAGGCGCACAGGCGAACCAGCAATCTGTCCGGTGACGCGACGATAAGCCACTTCTACATTGTTCACGCTGCGTACTGCGGCGATTTCCTTTGCGCTGACGAATTCAAGCCCGCGCGTCGTCAGCGCAAAAAAGGGGATATTCACCATCTTTTCGCTCCGAGATTTGATATAATATCCTTACTCGATCCAACTCTGGTATAACTCAATGGCGATACGCGAAATCATTCAACTGGATAACCCCATCCTGCGGAAAAAAGCGCACAAGGTGGTCAATTTTGGCAAGAACTTTCAAACGCTGGTCGATGACATGGTGGAAACCATGCTCGATGCGCCCGGTGTAGGGCTGGCAGCGCCTCAGGTGGCGGTATCGCAGCGTTTGATCGTCGTGCGCCTGCCGGACGACGAAGAAGGTAAGAAAGAATACGGCGATCAGGCAGGTGTGCTCTACGTCGTTGCCAACCCGGAGATCATCAAACGCAGCAAAGAGATGGTCGAAGGCGTCGAGGCGTGTCTATCCATTCCCGGTTACTTTGGCAAGGTAGACCGTCACGAGAGTATCACCGTCAAAGGGCAGGATCGACACGGTGAGCCGATTCGGATCAAGGCGAAAGGCTGGCAGGCGCGTGTCTTCCAGCACGAAATCGACCATCTGGACGGCAGGCTGTACATCGACATTGCCAGTGAAGTGTGGGAAGCAAAACGCGAGGAAGATAGCGAAACACCCCCGCAGGAACCTGTGAACCGGTAATTCCATGCGAATCCGCCGCTTGTGTGTATAATTCACCACATGGCGGAAAATGAGATTCTGAACCCCTATCACGCGGATTACACCGACGAAGCCCACTTACCCGACGCGCCATTCGCCGGACGTAAGATGGCGATTTCGCGTCTGTATCACCTGCTCACCGATCCGTCGCGTGATCACGTGATGGCGTTCATCGGCAGACGCCACATCGGCAAGACCGCGCTGCTATATTTCGTGGATTCGACCTTTAGCGATTCGTTTGTCGGCGCTTACGTATCGCTGCGCGAAGTTTCGCTGGATAACGAGACCGAGTTCGTGCTGGCGCTGGCACAATCGGCAACCGCCGCGCTGCTGGATAGGGGTTTCACCTTAAGCCGCCTGCAAGAGATAGAGCCACCGGGCGACCAACCCCGTGTATGGTTTGAAACGGTTTTCCTACCGGGTATTTTTGCGGCGATTCGCTCGCAGCGGCAGTTGGTGTTTTTACTTGACGACGCGGATCGCCTGCTGCCCGCCGTCAAAGGGCGATTGCTGCCGGAAGACACCTTTGCTTACCTGCATGATTTGATGCTGCGCTATCCGCAAATCGGCTTTACGCTCACGCTGGATGCTGAAGCCGAGCACGAAATTCCGCTCATGCAGCCGCTCGTCAACCTCAATGACGTTTACCGGCTGACCAACCTCAGCCAAGAAGAAACACGCTGGCTGCTGCAAGACCCGGCACAGGGCTATTACACCGTCCCCGATAACTGTGCGCTGGCAGTGTACAAAGCAACGGGCGGATCGCCCTCGCTGGTGGAACACTTCGGCTATCAGTTGTTCCGGCGATGGCAGTTATACCCTGACTTGAACGTCGTCACGCTGGACGACATCAAAGAGTTAACGCCCAAAGTCTACAGCTACGGCGAAGATGACTTCCGCCATCTATGGAGTCGGCTTTCGCTCAACGAGCGTCTTGTGCTGACCGCCATGAGTGGACTGCTTTACGATGATCCATTGCGACACATCGACGCTGCGGCGATTGAAAGCTGGCTGGTCGAAACCGATTACCCGATGGACATCACCTCAATCAATGCCGCACTACGCAGCCTCGAATATCGAGAGATTGTCCAAGCCACGCCAGAAGGTTTAGCGCTCACCGCCGAAATGCTGCAAGCGTGGCTGCTCGAAAACGCCCGATTGGGAGAGCGTGCTACGTCCGCTCCAGCCGCGTCATCTACCGCGTCCTCCACAACTGCCAGAAAGCCGGAAGCGCCGCGCCGTTCCAGTTCGCTTCCGCTGGTTGCTGTCGCGGCGATCATCGGCATTGTCCTTATCGTGATCGTCCTTGTCGTCCTGAGCAATTCCCCCACTGGTGAAACCGCCGTCAACCCACAGCCGACGGTGACACTGGCAGAAGGGCAATAGGGCGACGGGTACGCCGCCCCTGTGTATTCAGTGACTTATCCAACCAGCTTTTCCAGCCGATCCACGTAATTCGCCAGCACGCCGAAGGTGGTTTCCACCGCTTCCGGCGTGGTCATATCGACGCCCGCGTGTTTGAGCGCGTCAATCGGGTAGAGTGAGCCGCCCGCTTTGAGAAACTCAAGATACGGCTGCGGAGACGCACCCTTCAGGATTTTCTGTGCAAGCGCGTGAGCGGCGGAAATACCCGTCGCATACTGGTAAACGTAGAAATTGGCATACAGATGCCCAAACGTCGCCCACGTAATGCCTGTGCGTTCGCCGAGCGGGTTCAGTTCCTTACCATACCCTTCTGAGAACAGGTCGAGCATGAGTTGGTTCATATCATCGGCGGTCATGCCCGCGCCTTTTTCCTCGCGCTGGTGTGCCTCCAACTCGAACCGTGCCAACGTGGGCATGATGAAGAAGTAGCGGTGGAAGTTGTACATCGCCTCTTCAATCAACGCGATCTGGAAATCGGGATCGCTCTGCGTCTCCATGAGATACGCCCGCACCATCGCCTGATTGAAATTCGACGCGACCTCCGCCACGAACAACGAGTAAGCGGTATTGATGTAAGGTTGCGTTTTCGCGGTGAAATACGAGTGCATCGAATGACCGAGTTCGTGCGCCAGCGTGCTCAAACCCTTCAGGTCATTGTTGAAATTCATCATGATGAAGGGATAGGTATCGGGTGTACCGTAAGAGAACGCCCCCTGTCGTTTGCCCTTGTTCGGATAGATGTCTACCCACCGTTCTTCAAGGCAGCCGCGCCGCAGCGGGGTGACGTATTCCTCACCTAATGGCTTCATCCCCTCCGAGATCCAATCCACCGCCTGCTGGTAGGTCACGGTAGGCTGTACTTTTGCAATCGGCGCAAAGATGTCGTAAGGATATAGCTCATCCACGCCAAGCGCCTTGCGCCGCACCGCCCAGTATCGATGCCACGTCGGGATATTGCGCCGGTAAGTGTCGATCAGGTTATGGAAGACTTCGGCAGGGATGTTGTTGGCGAACAGCGACGCTTCCAGCGATGACGGATAGCGGCGGGCACGGGCATAAAATACGTCGCGTTTGATGGCGGTGCCGAGGCTGCTGGCAAGGGTATTTTTGAAGGCAAGATAGCCATCGGTATAACTTTCAAAAGCCGTCCGGCGCACTTCGCGGTCTGTATCAGAGAGCAGCTTGTTCAGCGTGCCCTGTGTAACCTCGTAGGATTCGCCCGTGCTGGACACAGCAGGTTGAAACTTGAGGTCGGCGTTGGTGAGCATCTCGGCGGTGTTGTCCACCCCACCAAACGGGTCTGAAAGCATACCGAGAATTTCCTCAACTTCGGCGGAGCGCACGTGCGCCTGCCGCCGGAACAGGTCGTGAATGTAATGGTCATAGATGGCGAGTCGTGGTTCTTGCTGCATCCACTCGCGCAGTTTTTCCTCTCCAATGGCGAGCAGCTCAGGATCGACAAACGCAGTTGCCCCAAGCATCTGTCCGTACAATGCGTTCGCCTGCCCGACCATCGCGTTCGCCGCCTGATCGCCGGTATCGCAGGATTGAGTCATGACGGCGTAAAAGTAGATTTTGGAAACTTTGCGATGGATGGTCTCTACAGCTTCCAAGCCATCGGCA